>CALEYM010000176.1 GCA_937926185.1 uncultured Bacteroidota bacterium
AGAGGGTTTGCCGGCGGCTTTTAAACCGGGTTTGAAACGGAGGGATCAGCGTGGCGGGGAACGGGGTGGGGATTACCAGGAAAATCGCAGGGTGTTGGTATCGTCGGGAAGCAGCCGGTTGAGGAAAGAAGTCATGGTGTCGCGGTAAAAAAAAGAGCGTTGGTTTAAAAGCCGGAAACAAAGATAGAAAAATCAACGATACCTGAATCGTTTAAGTAACTTAAATAGCTGGGCGTCTACTTTAAGGCGGACTACCATGCCCAAACCCCGGCCTACGCCCCGCCCAACTCCACAAACTGTTTGTGTGTCAGTATATCTTTCAGCGGGAGATGATCCGGCCGGATTTTTCCGTCGAACCGGAATTCCGCGCCCTGGCGCAGCACTGCCAGGTCGAGCAGGGCGCTGGCCTTGGTGTTGGTTTCCAGCGGCAGGAAGGCCATCGCGGCTTCGACAAATAACAGGGTGCCGAGCGGGCGAATGGCGTCGCCGCCGTAAACGTTGCGGAAATCTTTGTTGAAGGATTCGGTGATACCGGCGCCGAATTCGGCGAGTCTTTTTACTGCCTCACTGGGTTTGTTTTTTGATTTGCGGACAAACTCCGCCATGTCGCGGCCCGCTTTCCAGGCGCCGTCGGTGATCTCGGCTTCCATAAAAAACAGGCTGCGAAAATGCGGCTCCGTTTTGCGGCTCCGCAGGTTATCAATAACCGAACCCAAAAACTGATCGACCCGGTCGGGGTGGTAGGTATCAGCCAGACCTGCCAGTTCGGGTATCGCATTCAGGCGCTCAAAGGCCGCCTGGAGTTTGTTTCTCAGGCTATTCCGGGTAGCAGAGTTGTTCAGCATCAGGATTTGATCGTCCCGGTCGGGCCAGTTCCAGAATACGTCGGAATTGTCCTGCACGAGTTTTCCCGATTTCACGCTGAAGGCCGTGCTGGGCGGAATGGCCGACCAGGCCAGCAGTACCGAGGCGGGTATCAGGTTTTTATAATTGGCGGGGTCCTGGAAGAAGTAGTAGGGTACCAGTTGTTTCAGGCGGGTTTGCAGGTTTTTCGACATGTCCATATAGGCCTGGTCCTTTTTTTCGTCGGGCGCCAGCGTCCAGGCGGAAGCGACGGCGGAGGGCAGGGTCAGTTCCATGCTGAGCAAGGCGTGTCCGAGAATGCCGGCGCCATTGGGTTCGAGGCGTTCCACTTCCTGTTCCAGGTCGGCAATCCAGCTGTCCAGTCCGGCCATTTGAGCGCCTGCCTCGGTCGGAAGAAACGCCATGGGGAGGTAGGCGTCCATGTAAGGTTTTAGTTGGTGCAGCAAGTCGCGCGTTTTCATATTCTGGCGGTATTGCCGGAAGGAGTAGGCATACGACAGGGCGCGCGGGTCGTGCACCTGCACTTTGTTGGCGTTTACCCGGAAATGCCCCCCGATGGACAACGCGCTGACCTGTTTGTTTTTCTTCGCCACGATGTCTTCGGCAGTCAGGTCGTACAAAAAGACGCGTCCGTCCGATTCGTCGATGGCGTCTATTTTGGCCAGGCATTGGTTCAGGTGGGTGCTGCTGCCTTTGAAGAAGGGCAGGTTGAGGGTGACGTGGCTTTGTTGCCGGATGCCGTGGGTGAGCGAGGCCGCGTGCAGGGTGACGCCTTTTTGTTTTTTCGCCAGGATTTTGTCGAACTGACCCAGCAGCGCCTGCCGGATCAGGGGGCCGACGTTGCCCTTGCCGGCGTCGAATGTCAGGTCGATCAGGGCGTCGCTCGTGGTGTTTTTCTGGAAAGCGGCATTAAAGCCGAATGCGTACTGGCGGTTGAGGGCGCGTTTGGCTTTTTCGTAAAACTCGCCCCTTTTGGATACGAGCGTGTGTATGGTTTGCCGGATTTCTTCGATGCGGGAAAGTTTCAGTTTGTCATCGAGAAAATTTTCCAGTTTTACTTTCAACCACTCGTCAAGTTCCTCGAAATCCGTCTCGTTGATGACCTTTTCTATTTTCTCCAGGTTCAGGCGTTTGTTGATACTGTCCTGAAGTTTGACGAGGGTTTTCATCAGTTTTCCGCCATCGAGCACGGCTGCCACTTTTCTCGACATTTCGCGCACTTTTTCGAATACTTCCGAATTAGCCAGCAGTTCCAGCACGTACTCGTCGGGCAAAAGGGCCAGCAGGAATTGTCCTTCCGGCGTTTGAAAGAACTTTACGTCGGCAATTTTTTCCTGGATAAAAGCGCTGGCGCTTTCGTGGTCGGCGTCTTTGATCTTGTTGTTGAGCGCGACGATTTTTTTAAGGTTGGTTTTTTTATCCAGTTGTTTCCAGATCAAAGAAGCGACCTGGTGATCCAGCTCGTTCCATTTGACCAGCAGGTCTTTCAGGGTTTTTTTAGCCAGATCAAAGGCTTGTTCCGGGTCGACGCCGGTGGTTTCGTGCACAAATTTTTTAAAATATTTGGAACTCAGCCCCGCTAGCATCTCGCCCAGGTCCTGGTTTGGATTGGTCCAATGGTCTATCACTTCCAGGTCTTTCAGGATTTGCGCCCCGTGCGTGCCGAACACCGCTTTTACGAAGTCGTCGAATTGCGCGGGCAGGAATTTTTCTACGTTCCCTTCGACGCCGGCCTGCGCGTCGGCAGCAAAATTCCAGCCCCTGCGGCGTTGTTTGAACAGGCGGATCCGGATTTTTTTATCCGTTTTTTTGTCCGAATCGCGGCTCACCACCACGGCGAAACGTCCGCCGGCCTGGAAACTCAGGGCCGCTTTGGCGCCCAATTGCAGCCGCAGGCCGATATCGCCGGAGAGCCCGGCGGCTCTTGCTTCTTTCACCCAGTTGAAATCGTATCCGAATTGTACCTCGGCGCCTACCGTGATGGCGCTGTCCACTTCCGCGATGATCCAGGCGCCGGGCGGTATGGCTTCCGGCGAGTCGATCTGCAGGGGCAGCAGCCAGCTGTCCACGGTTTCGGCCACGGCAGTGGCGGCGCCGGTGGTTTTGGGCAGGCGGCGAATAACGGCCATCAGTCCTTCGCTTTTGGCGTCGAGGCCGGCGCTGGCAGAGCCGCCGCCAAAGATGACGCCGCCTTTTCCGGCAGCCCGGAGGTCGTATCCCCAGCGCAGCATGATGTAGTTGGATTTGGGGTCGGGCGGCAGGCGCAGGCCGGGGGAAATGTCGTCGCCCAGTTCAATGGCGCGCAGCATCCGGCGCGGGTCGGGATATACGCCGAGGCCGGAAAAGGCGCCGCCGCCGGCGCTGAAACTGGCCTGGCTGTCGCCTTTGCCGAAGATCAGGTCTTTGTCGCCCGCCGAGGCTTTGGCCGAGATGACGCCGAGCGAGATTTCCCGGTCGGGAAACGGTTCGTCGCGGATCAGGGCGAGGGTAACGTCGGGAGTATTGTTTACGGTAAAACTGACGCCCGGACTCGATTTGCTGCCGAGGAACGGTTTGTTTTTAGTAAATAAAATGGAAACGCCTTCATTGGTTTGCTGAACTTCTGCCATGATTAGTTAAGCCGGTTTGTGGTGAAAGATGGTGTTTTCCCGCTTCGGGAGCGGAAGGGTGATGCGGAAGGTAAAATTGCGCGCTCAAAAGTCACTAATATCTTAGAGTATTGCAACAACCATTCCACAAAATAATACCATATTTAACCTACTCGCTGCGCAAACTTTTTACCGGGTTGGAGGCCGCCGCTTTTAAGGCGTGGTACCCGGTGGTCAGCAGGGTCAGGAGTGCCACCAGTAAAAATGCCGCGGCAAACAAGCCGTAATTCATATTCGTGTGATAAGCGAAGGTTTCCAGCCATTTTTTCATAAAATACCAGGCCAGCAGAAAGGCCGGGATCGTGGCAATAGCTACCAGCAAAATAAAATTGCGGGTCAGTAAAAAGACAATGTCGCCCGTTGCCGCGCCGAGCACGCGCCGGACGCCGATTTCCTTGGTTCGTTGTTCGGCGGTGAAGGAGGCCAGTCCCAGTAAACCCAGGCAGGCGACGATGATCATCAGCACGCTGAACAAGGTGAATATCCGCGCCCGGATCTGATCGGCGCGGTAGAGTTCCATAAAAGAAGCGTCGACGAAGTCGTAATCGAAAGGGGTGTTTGGAAAAACTTCCTGCCAGGTTTTTTCCACAAATGCGATGGTTTCGTTCAGTTCCTTCGGGTTTTTCGGATTGATCCGCGCGTGTACGACCGGATTGTTATTTTGCAGATAAAACAACAAGGGCGCGATCGGTTCGTAGAGCGAGCGTTGATGAAAGTTTTTTACCACGCCCACTACCCGCACGAAGGGCAAGGTGTCGTTGGCGCCGAACTGGAACCTGCGCCCGATGGGGTCTTTCCAGCCAAAACGCTTCACCATTGCTTCATTCACGAGCACGGCTTCGGCGGTGTCGGTTTTGAAATCGCGGCTGAAATTGCGACCGGCCACGAATTTTGCGCCCAGCGCCGGGAAATAATCGTAATCGACGCCGAACAGGTCAATGCCGTATTGTTCCATCACGCCGGAGGAGTTTTCGGCGTTCATCAGGTTTTTGCCAAAACCCTGGCCGGGCGTCGTGGTGCAGGTGCCGATGGCGGTGATTTTGGGGTTTTGCAAGAGCTTTTGCCGGAGAATGTCGTATTTCTGTCGCGCGGGCCGGCTTTCCAGTTCGAAAGTCAGTATGTTCTCTTTGTCGAAACCCAGGTCTTTGATCCGCAGGAAGCGCATCTGGTCGTAAATAATGCCAGTACCGATGATCATAAATAGGGTAATGGCAAACTGTACGACCACCAGCGATTTGCGCAGAACCGGATTTCCCGAACCCCTCGCCAGCGACCCTTTCAGCACTTTTATCGGCTCGAAACCCGACAAATAGAACGCCGGATAACTGCCGCCCGCGACGCCGGCCAGCAATACGATGACCAATGCGCCGAGTAATACCGGCGGACTGAAAAACAGCTCGCGGCCCAACGAAAGGTCGAAGGCTTTATTGAAGGACGGCAACAGGAGTACAGCCAGCATAAAACTGAGCAGGAGCGCCGTGAGGGTGAACAGCACCGATTCGGAAATGAACTGCGCTACCAGCTGCCTTCGTTCCGAACCCAGCACTTTGCGTACGCCAACCTCCATCGCCCGCCGGGTGGCCCGCGCCGTGGCCAGGTTCATGTAATTAATACAGGCGATGAGCAGCATGAACAACGCTACCGCCCCGAAAATGTACAAAAATCCGGCTTCACCCGAAGGTTCGGCTTCTCCTTCAAAACTGGAATCGAGGTGAATACTTTTCAGTGGCAGCAACTCGTATTTGACCTTTACGTCGAACTGGTCGAAAATGACCGCCACGTATTTTTGGATCACTTCGGGCAGTTTGGCGGCAAAAGCGTCCGGATCTGCGCCTTCCTTCAGCAAAATGTAGCTGTAAATGCCGAAACCACCCCAACTGTTTGGGGTGGGGCGCATCAGGTTGGTGTCGCTGTTGGCCGATATTATCACGTCCGCGATCAGATGTGAATATTTCGGCATGTCGCGGTATACGCCGGTTACCTTGTATTCGCGTCCGGCCGGCGTTTTCAGCGACTCGCCCACGGGGTTGTTATCGCCGAAAATCCGTTTGGCCACCGACTCGTTCAGGGCAATGGAATTTGGCTCGCGCAGGGCGGTTTTGCCCTCGCCGCGGACAAAATCGAAACTGAACACGTCGCAAACGGTGGAGTCGGCCAGGAACACTTTTTCTTCGAAGAAAAACCGGTCCTTGTATTCCAGGCGGGTGCGGCCGTTGGGAATAAAACGGGCGTATTCTGCCACTTCCGGAAAATCCTGTTTCAGCCGCGGCGCCAGGGGCGTTTGGGTGACTGCCCAGCGAAAATGGTTATCGGGTTCGGTGATGTCCGAAGAAATACGGTAAATGCGGTCCGCTTTTTCATGGTAGGCATCGAAGCGGGTTTCTTCCGTGAGATACAACAGGATAAATAGCGTGGCAGTGATCCCGATGGTGAGCCCGAGGACATTCAGGATGGTGTACCCCGGTTGCAGGCGAAAATTACGGAGGGCAATTTTGATGAAATTCTGGATCATGGCAGTGGTGGTGAATGGGTTTATGAGGGGGGGATGAGGGGGTTTATGAGGGTTTATGAGGGTTTAGAAGGTTTAGAGGGTTTAGAAGGTTTAGGGGGGTAGAGTCAGGGCGCTATGTCATTTTGCAAAACCAAATTTCGCCGTAGTAATGAGGCCAGGGTCATTCACTGCGCAGGGATTTGACCGGGTTGGATAAGGCGGCCCTGACGCTCTGGAAACTGACCGTGATAAAGGCTATGGCAATAGAAAGGCTACCGGCCAGGACAAAAATCCACCAGGACAGCTCGATGCGATAAGGAAAATCGCTCAGCCACCTGTGGGTAGCCCACCAGGCAACCGGTGTGGCAATGGCTATACCGAGCAGTACCAGTTTTAAAAAATCCCGTGACAAGAGCCTTACTACATCGCCTGCCGTGGCGCCGAGCACTTTCCGGATGCCGATTTCTTTTACCCGCCTTTCTGCTGAAAAGGTAGCCAACCCGAACAGGCCGAGGCATGAAATAAATACGGCCAGGATGGCAAACCAGGCGGCGATACGACCGACGATATGTTCGCTTTTATACAATTCGTCGTAGGCTGAATCAGCAAATTTATATTCGAAGGGATAGGCCGGGCTGTATTTTTTACAAACTTTTTCAATTTTGTCCAGGGTTTCCACCGTATGCCGGCCATCGATCCGGATATAAGCCGTCCAGACGTATGGCGAACTCATCATCAGCACCAGGGGTTGCAGTTGTTCTTTCAGGGAGCTGAAATGAAAGTTTTTGACCACTCCGACGATCTGTCCTTCCTTTCCCCATGCTTTGAGCCGTTGGCCGACAAGGGGCGGTTTGAGCCCCATCTGTTCGGCGGCCAGTTCGTTGATGATAAAATTGGCGCTGTCCGACGGAAATTGCCTGGAAAAATCTCGTCCCTCCGACAGCTCGGCGCCAATAACGCCCAGGTAGTTCGGCGCCACATTTTCATAGACGATCATGCGATTGTCGTTCGGGTTTTTGCCGGGCCAGGAGAAGTTGTCGGAAGCATTGATGAATCCGGTGAGCGGGGAATGTGAAGCGGAAACGGCTTTCACGGCGGGCAAACGTTCCAGTTCGGCGCTGAACGAAGCGTATTTATCTTGAATTTCGTGGTTCATCGTGACGAACAGGAGCTGTTCGCGATCATACCCCAGGTTTTTGGTTTGCAAGTAGTTCAACTGCCGGTGCGCCACCAGCATACTGACGACCATAAAAACAGCCACGGCAAATTGAGCCACCACCAGCGTTTTTCGCAACAACAAACCGCGTTGCGTTTTATCGAATTGACCTTTTAACACCGATACCGGGCGGAACGCCGATAAAAGGATAGCAGGATAAACGCCGGCCAGCAGGCTCGTCAACAGGACTATTCCACCCAATATAAGCCACGCTGCAGGTTCAGTGAAAGGCAGCCGGATGGCTTTGCCCGTAAATTGATTGAAAGCGGGCAGCGATGCCTGAACGGTGAGCACGGCTATCACGGCAGCCAGGATACAAACGATCAGGGCTTCCGCATTGAATTGCGCGATCAATACGCGCCGCCCGGCGCCCACCACTTTTTTTACCCCAACCTCCCGCGCGCGAACCGCGGCCCGGGCAGTAGACAGGTTCATAAAGTTGATACAGGCCAGTAACAGGATCAATAATCCCACAATCCCGAATAATCGCACGTATTCCATGCGACCGCCACCCTGATATACGCCGTTTTTATAATCAGTTTTGAGGTAAATATCGCCGAGGGGTTGGAGGAACAATTCCACGTTGTCCTGATCGCCATGTCTGGCCACCACATCTTTGATCTTTCGGTTTACCGATAAGGGGTCGGTGTCTTCGCGCAGCATGACGTAGGTGTGCAGCCCGTTGTTGTTCCAGTCGCGCGCCCAGGCATTGCGTTGTATAAATTCGTGGTAAGGCAGCAGGAAATCGAATTTAAACACCGTGTTGGAAGGCAAATCCGCCATTACGCCGGTAACCACGTAGTCGGAAAAATTGGCCAGGCGGAGCGTTTTGCCCATCGCTTCGGCGCCCGGAAATAACTTTTGTGCCAACCGTTCCGAAATGACGATGGCGCCCGGTTGGCTCAGGGCAGTTTCCTTATCGCCTTTTATCAATGGGAAAGAAAACATTTTCAAAAAATCCTCTCCCACATATCGCCCTTCTTCCTTTACCGATTGATTTTCATAACTGATCAGCGTATTCGTCCACCAGTCCATCGTGGCGGCATACACGAGTTCAGGCACTTCGTTCCTCAGCGTTTCGCCCAGCAGGCCCGGCGCCTCGGCCTGGGTTAATATCGCGCCATCCGTAAACGTCTGGTTTTCCATTACCCGGTAGATCCGGTCGCCGGATTCGTGAAAATCGTCGTAACTGGTTTCATCCCTGATCCAAAGACAAATGAGCAGGAAACAAGCCAGTCCCACGCTCAACCCGGCTAGGTTTACTGCCGAAAAGGTCTTGTATTTCAGTAAGTTGCGAAATGCAATGCGGATAAAATTCCTGAGCATGGTTGAAGCGCGTTTGGTGGTAAAAATTACTCGCTGCGCAAACTTTTCACCGGGTTGGCCAACGCCGCTTTGACGCTTTGGTATCCCACCGACAGCACTGCGATGAGCATGGCGCCCAGCCCAGCCAGCGCAAAAACCCACCATTTTACTTCGATCCGGAAGGCAAAGTTTTCCAGCCATTGGCGCATGGCATACCAGGCCAGCGGCGTGGCCAATACGAGGGCGATCAATACCAGTTTGAGGAAATCGCGCGACAATAATCCGATGATGCTGCCGGCGGTGGCGCCGAGCACCTTGCGTACGCCGATTTCCTTGGTGCGTTGTTCGGCGGTAAATGCGGCCAGGCCAAACAAGCCGAGGCAGGAAATCAGCACCGCCAGGATAGCGAAAATGCCGGCAATAGTGCCGATGCGTTGCTCTGCCGCGTATACGCGGGCGAATGCGTCGTCCATAAAGCGGTACCGGAAAGGTTGGTCGGGCGCCATTGCTGTCCATTTGTCTTTCAGGCCGGCGATCAGCGCCTGGCTCTCCGTTGCCTTATAACGAACTGTCATCGCGCCGCGCGAATCGCCCAACTGGAACGACAGCGCGCCGATATTGTCGCGCAAACTGGAAAAGTGGAAGTTTTTGACCACACCCACCACCGTGTACTCAATAAAATCATCCGGTTTGGGCTGGCCGTCGATGCGTCCGGCTATGCCGAACACCTTCTGTCCGATCGGTTGTTCGGCGTATCCGAACAATTCGGCGGCCCGTTCATTCAGCACCATGGCGGCGCTGTCGGAAGGGTAGGTGTCGGGATCGAGAAACCGGCCTGTTTTTAATTCCAAACCCATGGCTTTGAGATAATCCTTATCCACCCGCCAGTTTTGCATGTTGACCGACTGGTCTTCCCGGAATTCCCTGATTTTGGAGAAGGTATTATCGCTGCGGTTGGACGGCACCGGCAGGTATCCCGAAATGGAAGCGGCTTCCACGGCGGGGTTTTTCAGGATTTCCTGCCGGAAAGCCCCCACGTTGTCGCCTAACGCATACACATCGTCCACAATCAGCACCTGTTCTTTTTGAAAACCCAGCTTTTTGTGCTGGATAAAATTGAGTTGCTGATAAACCAGGCCGGTGGCGATAATGAGTACAATAGCAGTAGTGAATTGAAAAACCACCAGGGCGCTGCGCAAACGCGCACCTCCCGAACGTCCGGTCATCTGGGATTTAAGCACCTTTATAGCATCGAAGGCAGAAAGAAAAAATGCCGGATAGACGCCCGCGAGCACACCGACAATGCCGACGCCCGCCAGCATCGACAGCCAGAACACGGGATTGTCCCAGGGCATGGCGATGGGCCGGGAGGTCAGTTCGCTGAAAGCCGGCAAGGCGAACGCCACGATCAGTATCGCCAGCGTCATGGCCATCGCGGCCAGCATGGTGGTTTCGCTCAGGAACTGTTGCACGAGGGCCGAACGCTGGCTGCCCAACACTTTGCGGACGCCGATCTCCCTGGCCCGGTGCGCCGAACGCGCCGTGGACAGGTTCATAAAATTGATACACGCAATGAGCAGGATAAACGCGGCAATGGCCGAGAAAATCCAGACATACTGGATGTTTCCATTGGGCTGAAGTTCTGCGGTCAGGTCGGAGTGCAGGTGGATATCGGGCAGCCACTGCAGGCGCAGACGCGCGTATTGTCCGGTTTTTTCGAAATCTTCCACCGACATTCCCAACATTCGCTGGGCTGTCAGGGCGATCTTCGATTTGGCCAGCGCCGCGAATTTGGTTTTAAATGTTTCCAAATCGACGCCCTGGCGCAACAGCAGGTAGGTTTGAAAGTTATTGCTCGTAGCCCAAAGCGGCGGGTCTTCTTTAATTTCCTGGTCGCCGTTCAGGGAAAGCAGCAGGTTGGCCTGAAAGTGCGTATTGGCCGGCATGTCCTCGTACACGCCGGCTACCTGCCAGCGTTCGCGGTTGTCGAGCACGAGCGTCTGGCCAACGGCCATCTGTGGAGTACCGAAATATTTCTCCGCCCGGCTTTTGGAAATAGCAACCGACTTGGGCTGTGCAAGGCATTTGGCCGGGTCGCCCTGCAACATTTTAAGCGGAAACACTTCAAAAAAGGTGCTGTCAACGGCGAGTACGTCTTCTTCCCGGATGTTGGCCTGACCCTGGCCGTCGCGTTTGACTAAGTAACTGCCTCTTTGCCGGAAACGGCAAAAAGCCTGGATTTCAGGCAGGGCTTGCGCTGCTTCCGGTCCAACAATTGAACCTACCACGGCCAGTTTAAATTCCGAACCACCGAATTTGATGTCTGCGGTTGGCCTGAAAATGCGTTCGGCATTCGGGTTCCAGCGGTCGTAACTCAACTCGTGGGCCACGTACAGCAGGATGAGCATGCAACAGGCTACGCCGATGGCAAGTCCGGCCACGTTAATAAAGGTGAAGGCCTTGTTTTTGCGCAAATTGCGCAACGCGATTTTTATATAATTCTGAAACATAGCGTTTTAAATGCTTTAATCTTTTATCTAAACCCCTCATAAACCCTCATAAACCCCTCATAAACCCTCATAAACCCTCATAAACCCCTCATAAACCCTCAACCTCACTCCGACCGCAAGCTATTCGCCGGATGCGTCAGCGCCGCTTTTATGCTTTGCGCGCTCACGGTAAGGGCGGCGATCAGCAGTGTGAGGCCGATAGCCAGCAGGAACACGCCGGCGTTCAGGGCAACGCGGTAGGGGTAGTCATCCAACCAGCTATTCATGGCCCACCAGCCGATGGGCGCGGCCAGCAAAAAGGCCAGCAGGATCAGCCGGATAAATTCTTTGCCAAACAACGCGAGTATCTGCCCGGTGGAGGCGCCCAATACTTTGCGTACGCCAATTTCTTTTTTCTTCCGGGCGGCAGTGAAAGAGATCAGGCCGTATAGACCCAGGCAACCGATAAAAATGGCGATACCGCAAAATCCCTGTACCATGCCGAGCAGGGCGCTTTCCATTTCATAAAACCGGGCGATCCTTTCATCCAGGAATTCGTAACTGTAGTACTCATCCGGGAAAATCTGGTTCCAGGATTTCTCCGCTGCTGCCAGGGTTCGGGAGGTTTGCGACAGGTCGATTTTTACGCCGCAGGCCATGTAATTGTCGAGTGCGGTCATCAGTACGGCCGGCCCGATCTCTTCGCGGAGCGAACGGGTGTGGAAATCGCGCACCACGCCGACGATAGGCGCTTTGATGCCCCAAACCCGGAATGATTTGCCGATGGCTTCTTCCGGGGCGGACAAGCCCAGTTTTTTTACGGCTGTTTCGTTGATAAGATATTCCCGCACCGTGTCGCTGGGCTGGAGATTGCGGCCTGCTACCAGTTCAAGGCCGAAGGTTTCCAGGAAATGTTCGTCGGCGGGCCGGGTGTCGATTTGCCAGAGTTCGTCTTCCTGGCGGGTGTCGAAACGGCAGTTGGTGGTATTGTTGGTGTTGCCCGCGGGCGAATCGAAAGCGAAGCTGACGTTTTTTACGCCCGCGGTTTGCAGCAATTGCTGGCGCAAGGTTTGGGCCTTCGATTTGTCCGTTTGCGGCAGCGGGAGCATGACGATCGCCTCTTGCTGGAAACCCATGCTGGCATTTTTCAGGAGCCGCATCTGTCCGGTGATCACCAGGGCGGCGATCACGAGAATCTGACAGATCACGAATTGCGCCACCACCAGACCGCGTCGCACGGAATAGCCGCCGAGCGTTTGGGTATTGATCTTGCCTTTCAGCGCCTGCACCGGCTTAAAGCCGGCCAGTACAAGTGCCGGATAGGCCCCGGAAAACAGGGTGACGCCGAGCAGCATCGCGACGAGAAAGGCCCACAACGAGAAATCCTTCATCAGGTCAATCGCGATCTTGGAATGGGTGAGTTCGTTCAATGCCGGCAGCAGCCAGTGTGCCAGGGCGAGGGATAACATCACGGCAAAAAGGGTTATGATACCCGTTTCCAGTAGAAATTGCGTAAAAAGCTGCGTCCGGCTGCTGCCCACCACTTTCCGCACGCCCACCTCGCGGGAGCGGTTGAGCGCCTGCGCGGTAGCCAGATTAATGAAGTTGATGCCTGCCGTGCCTACCAGCAACAACCCCACCACGACCAATGCCCAGATCAGCGCCCTGGGCACGTCGCCGCCGTAGTCGGGGTTGAAGTACATGTCGGCAAGCGGTTGCAGGTGATGCTCCCATTTTTCATGGTCTTCATGGAACTTTTGGATAAAAGGTTTCATGTTTTTCTCAATATCCGCCGCCTGTACGCTTGGGGGCAGTACAACGAAGCATTGCTGGTTGCTGCTTACGCCGCCCCAGTGCTCCAGGTCAGTTTTTGGGATAATCGACCGGTAGGAAGCGTAGGAAAGGAAAATTTCCGGCCTGAACTCGGTGTTGGGCGCCAGGTTGGCCAGCACGCCGGCTACTTTGTAATCGTGTTTATTATCTACGCGGAAGGTTTTTCCCAGGGGATTATCATCGCCGAACAGTTTGATCGCCATGGAGTCGGTTAATACCGCGATAAACGGCTCGCGCAACGCCTCTTTACCGCCATTCAGCCACTGATAATCGAACACGTCGAAAAACTCGGGTTCGAAAAACCCCATTTCCCGTTCGATCATGAACTTTTTTCGCGATTCCTGGCCACTGCCCTCCACGGTTACCAGGTTGTTATACAAAAACCTGGTTTGGGCGACGGTTTCAACTTCCGGAAAGTCGAGGCGAAAGGCATCGGCAAAAGGGTAGGGGACCCCCGGCGTCTGGATGCGGTTGCCGAAATGCAGGTCAGTGACGATCCGGTAAATACGGTCGGCTTTGGCGTGATAGGTGTCGGTGCTTAAATGGAACCGGGCGAGTAAAAAAATGAGCAGGCCGCAGGTGATGCCGAGGGTAAGCCCGGCTATGTTAAGGGCAGTATAGCTGCCATGCCGGCGCAAGTTGCGGAAAGCGACGATAAGGTAGTTGCGTAACATGGTAATCAGTTTGCCTTGAGGGAACCTCTGCTGAACGGAAAGATCAAAAATCCCGGATGACATCGGGGCAAATACTTTGCGGCGCTGCCGCTTTGCCCGCCCCAAATCGCGCAAAATTTTAAGCGAAATGGATGCTCCGATCTCATCCGGGATTCCAGATTTTTTTAGACGCTCCCGGTGTTCGCCTTGTAAGGCGAGGTAGTTTTTGTTTTTATTTGCTTAATTTTCAATTGCTGGCCCGGGGGAAGGAGGGTTTATGAGGGTTTATGAGGGTTTATGAAGGTTTATGAGGGTTTATGAGGGTTTATGAGGGTTTATGAAGGTTTATGAGGGTTT
>CALEYM010000177.1 GCA_937926185.1 uncultured Bacteroidota bacterium
GGCTGACCTGAACAGCGACCGAAGTGCGGGGTAACGATAATTTGCGCGGCGATACCAGGTAGCATAAACGGCGGTGCAGCGTTTGTCCGCCGGCGTCTTTTAATTTAATTTCCACTACCACGTCATCGGGTTTGTGCCGGTCCAGTACCGTTTTGAGGTAGCCCTGCCAAATCATACGACTGGAGTCCGGATGTACCCTGACATCCGGCTTGATCACTTCGCTCAATAATTTGCCCTCCAGCGTCAGCGCGCGTACCTGAACAGTTACCGCGGTATCGTCCGGCAGATCGGATGAAGCGTACACTTTCAGAATATCGTCTTCCACAAAAGGCAGTGCCACTACGGGCCTGAAATCTTCACGGGTAAAATAATGCAGGGCCTTCCAGCGGCCATAATAATCGATACTGGACCAGGACGCCACGGGCCAGACGTCGTTGAGCTGCCAGTACAGGGTGCCCATGCAGTAAGGTTTATTGCGGCGATGGGCTTCGGTTCCCCTTCGTATACCTTCTGCTTGCACCAATTGGCTGACGTACACGAAATCCTCAAACGTTTTCGGTACGCGGAAATCGCGTTTCAGGTATTCGGCGATCAGAGCGTTGCCGCGCGGGTGTTTTTGGTGGGTGAGCATTACTTTGGTGTCCAACTCCCGGTCTTCGGGTAGTGAAAACGACTGGATCGTGGTCCAGTCGGGAAAAGACTGGAATCCGTATTCGCTCATAAATCGCGGCACTTTTTTATCCAGTACTTCGAATGGCTCCTCATCGTGCCACACGCCCCAGTAGTGGGCGTCGCCCTCGGTCATCGATTTGGAATTGCCGCGGCCGTATTGCGGCGAGCTTTCCCAGTACGGCACGCCGCCGCCAAAGTTGCCGACATAAGTGGGTAATATGTCATTGAACAGGGTTTTGTAATCGCGCCAGATCTGCGCCCGCTGGGCTTCGTTGAATTGCATTTGCCAGCCCCAGTTGTGCCAGGCTTCGTTGTTTTCATTGTTGCCGCACCACAAGACAATGCAGGGGTGCTGCCGCAGCCGTTCCAATTGTTGGAGCGCTTCGGCGGCCGCATTTTTTAAAAAGGAACCGCTGCCGGGGTACATGGCGCAGGCATACATGAAATCCTGCCAGACGAGAATGCCGCGGGCGTCGCAAAGCTGATAAAACAGGTCGTCCTCGTAAATGCCGCCGCCCCATACCCGGAGCATATTCATGTTGGCCGACACGACGTCGTCGAGCAGGCGTTTGTAATGGGCGGGGCTCACCCGGTCCTGAAACATATCCTGGGGAATATAATTGGCGCCTTTGCAAAAGACCGGTTTTCCGTTGAGTTTGAAATAGAACGTCTTGCCCGCGCTGTCGGGCTCCGTAACCAGTTCGACAGTGCGGATACCGGTTCGAACATCCACTTTGTCCAACGTCAGGACGCCGCGCTGTTTTACTTCCAGGGAAAAATCGTACAAATTCGGTTCGCCCATGCCGTTGCACCACCAAAGCCTGGGGTTATCGAGGCTGTACGTCACCGAGTCTTCGTGTACGCCGGGATAAATTTTCCGGTCCTCCAGCGATTTGCGTTTGTTTTCGCGAAAAACGACCGTGACGGGGGTTTCCACGTCAGAGCGGTAACGAAAACGGGCCACCAGCACGGCTTCTTTTTCGGAAAGCCGCTGGGGGGTGATAAATACGTTTTCCAGCAGGAAATCGTCCCAGGCTACCAATTCAGGCAATTTCAGGATACCGCAACCGGCAAATCGGGGCCCCCAATCCCACCCATAGTGAAATTGCGCTTTGCGGGTCATGGTGCGAATGCCGCCGGGCAGTTCATAACCGAGGCCTGCCCACTCGGCGGCTGCTTTTTTCACGGGGCTTTCAAAGTAAACATGTAATTTATTAGGGCCGGTTTTCAGGTGTTTTTTTACGTCCACCTGCCAGGTTCTGAACATGTTGCTGGATTCCAGGATCAGGCTGTCGTTGAGATACACGTGCGCGTAGGTATCCAGGCCTTTGAAAACTATTTCGACGTGTTTGCGTTGCAGGAGCGTCGAGTCTGCTTCAAACGCGGATTGAAACTCCCAGTCTTCCAGTTCTATCCACTGCAATTTTTCTTCGTTGTCGCGGTAATACGGGTCTTCAATCCGGCCGTTTTTAAGCAGCGCGGTATGTACGCTGGCCGGTACGGTTACAGGGAGCCAATCGGGAGTGTGCGCCTGACGGAACTCCCAAGCGCCCCGGATGGTTTGGCGTGAAGGAGCGGCGGATGTTTGGGCTTCAGCAAGCATAGCGGATAAAACGAAAAGCAGCAGAACAAGTAGTCGCATATCAAAATAAAAAAATACCGGGGTGCAGCGGCAAAGGTAGCAACAAAAGGTAGTAGACCGTAGGCAGTGGGCAAAACCTGTCAATCTTCGATGGAAAAGGTTAATGTGCCGAACAATTGCAAGCAATTGCCCTGAAAGCATTTACTTTTGATGTCCGAACAAAACAGCGCGGCGTTAAAAAGACGAAATCAAAAAATTCCTGACCGATATACCACTACCACCGTCATGCCTTTAAAACAACCACCACTACCGCTGGTCGGCGATGCGGCGCCGCCATTCCGGGTCCGCACGGACAAGGGCCTGGTCCGTTTTCCAGAATACAGTGCTGGATATTGGTGCGTATTTTTTGCCCACCCGGCCAATTTTACTTCTGCCTGGACGATGTTTTCCACCTTTCTGGCCATGAAAGAACGATGGCTGAACGAGCGGAACACCAAAATACTGGGTCTTTCTAACGAACCAATCCGGCAAAACGACTGGTCGGACCGGGCACGCCGCTACATCGGCATCTACCTGAAAGCGCCGGTGATTGAAGACCTCGACTTTCGCATCGCCCGGCTTTACGGGCTGGCTTCGGGCCGTCGCCCGCACCCCGATTGCGACAGGCTCGCCGTCATTATTGATCCGGCCGGCGTTGTCCGGATGATCATTCACAGGCCCCTGCCGAATATCGAGAGTGCCATATCCGACCTGGAACGCGCTTTCGACCTCCTGCAAGGAGCCCAGCAACCGGTGAACCCGATGCCCCGGCAAGAACGCGCTGCCGTGTATGAAATTCACGATCAACCGGATGCGGCGGAGAATTACAAACCGAAACCGGCCTATTTCCGG
>CALEYM010000178.1 GCA_937926185.1 uncultured Bacteroidota bacterium
TATTCCACATTGCTATTTGCAATACTGATAAATGTTAACCCTCCAATTTCAACACAAAAGATAAACTGTGCATAACTTTGGGTGGTGTTGCCCCAAATTTTTGCATGACTAAAATGTATGCAATTTATTGGGAAAACACTCGTTTGGCCGAGCGTAACGCCTCCACTTGAACTTGTTATAAACAATTTATAATCTGCGTCGCCATTGTTACAATTTCTAAGTATACCCACCACATCTGTATAGGCTTCCCAAGGATACGGAACTATCCCAAAAATAGAGTATTCAATCACAAAAGGTCCCGGGCTTGTCACATACAACCCCGTCAGCGCGCACTCTCCCGATGACCCTTCGGTGATTCCCTGACAATTTCCTTCGGCTGTCATCAGGCTGCCATTCGGGCATACAGGCGGCGCATATCCGCCTCCGGTTGTGCAGCCAAAACATTCCTGAATTGGGCCGCCGCCCCACCACCAGTTATTGCCGAGATCGAAGGTAAGCAGGCCGCCGGCGCCGGGGTCATAAACTTCGCAAAAAACATAATAGATACAATGCCAACCTTCTCCCATGAAAACGCAGATCGTTTCCAGTAAAGTACAATTGCGGGGCACCGTACTATTTTCACTGGCGCCTGTCAGCGTCGCTTTTACCTGTCCGTTTTCCACGTAAAGACCGGAAAAGGGCGTACCATCGAGATACAAATATGCCATATAACCGGTAAAGTTCGCCTGAATTTGGTGCGGTTTGTTTTGACCGGCTGCCTGGGTTCCATATTGATTGTTGTATGCCGGCGTTCCAAATACCATAAACAACATAGGAATGTATGTGCCATTGTCGAATTTGGTAATGACCAGGCGAACCGCTCCGTTGCGGTCCGCGGCATTGGCCGGCCCGGTGACCGGATCTTTTTTTGCCATATCGTACTGGTCCCCGTTGATTAATGGCACGTCAATGAGCAAACGGTCGTTTTTAGGCTTTGAAACCGTTGCATGGCTCCAATCGGGCTGCAACGGCTGCCCCACAAATACAGTGTTGGCATAGGCGCTGTTTTGATACCACAATTGAGCAGCCGTTATTTCGGTTTGTGGGTTGAAGGACGGCGTCTGCCAGGATAAAAGGCAGGCCAGCAAAGGCAGAAATAACAGATAGCGGTGTTTCATACGCACAAAAAGTTTAAAAATGAACAAAACAATACATTTCAGCACTGCGACACAGAATGACTTCTGTCCCGCGATGGCCATTGGCATTTCCTAAACTATTATTATTGCGCTAAAAAACCTGCCGTTTACCGCTCCGGCGCATCGCCTCCAACCGCGCAGGCAGAGGGCGCCTGCGCCGGTATTTTCCCTGGTTGGAGACTTGCCGGTTTCATGGTTCCGGGTTGCCCGAAGGCAACAGATGATCTGACAAGACAAAAGTAAACGGCTTTTTCTGTAAAAACACCGACACTTAAACGGACTTTTAAGGGGTGATTCGATTAATTATTTTGCTGTATTAAACTAACAATCAGTATTTTACGCCACAAAATCCCGGCAAAGGGTTTTAAACTTTTTGTCGTATAAACCCGGACAAAAAACCTTACTTGCAAACAAAAAACGCCCGTATGGTCAAAGAACTCAACGACCTGGCGCATTTCATCAAAACCAGCGTTTGGCGCGACGAGGCCTTGCTGGCCGCCTTTTCCGGCGCCGAACCGGAGCTGTTGGAATTATACCATATACTATGGCATAAAAACCTGGGTACCGACGAGGCCGCGGCCAAAGCGGCGGGTTGGAGCCTGAGCGCGTATAAAATACGCGCCCGCCGGCTCCGGAAATGCTTGCGGGATATGGCCGTTTTGTTCGACGATGAAAAGGCGAGGGCCAACGCGATGGTCAAAAACCAGGTGGAAGGCATACTCGATACGGCGATCATGAACCTGCTGCACGCCCGCGGCTACCGGCATGCGCCGCCGGCCATTGCCAAACGCCTGTTGCGCCGGGGTATCGACTACGATGCGCCGGTTTTTGCCGCGGAGGCGCTGGGCGTATTGAAAGAAACGGCGAAAGATGGCCCGGGCGGCGAAAAGCAGTTCGTCGAATACAACCGCCTGTATTGGGAGTACCGGCTGTACGCCGACGCCGAGGCGCGCGCGGCGGATTGTTTTCAGTGGGCTGATCTGCCGGGCTTGCGGAAACGATCTGACCGTCGCCAATTCCTGGAGCATACTCGGCAGCGCCTGGAGGCCCTGGCGCCATTCAAAGGCAAAACGCCTTCCTACCTGTTTCACCTGTATTATTTTA
>CALEYM010000179.1 GCA_937926185.1 uncultured Bacteroidota bacterium
TTCAGGGGAGGGGCTGGGGGTGGGGTTTCTCGCGTCGGGACGAACAGTCCAAAATCCTTCGCACACTCCGTGTTCGATATTCGACATTCCAATCCTTCGACATTCGAAATTCCGTGTTCGATATTCGACTCCCTCCGTGCCTCCGTGCCTCCGTGGTGAACATTTTTTATTTATCATAAGGCAAAATCCAGTCTTTGTGTTTCCAGGAATCTTCCATTTTTGTCAGGTCGGCATGGGGGTCTATCAGCAGCCGGCTGGGTTGGGCGTTAAGGGTTACGTACACTTCTGCGCGCACGGCCGGGTCGCTAACGCCTTTGGCAGCATAGTATTTTTTCAGAAAATGGGCGAATTGCAGGATCATATCCGGCTGCATGGCCATTTGTTTTTCCTGGTGCGCACAGAGGAAATCGCCGTTGTTCACCACGCCTTCGCGGCCTGTTTGACCGTCCCTGACATAAAAGGTTGCCGTTCCGGCTTTTTCCATCAGCATGACGCGCCAGGAAAAGCGGTAGCCCTCTTCCGTCCAGAACAGGTTGCCGGGGTAGAGCAGGTAGCGCCAGGGGAAAAGGAGGTGGAAGAGGAGGAAGACGAGGAGGAGGGCCCCACCCCCGACCCCTCCCCCCAAGGGGAGGGGGGCTTGTTCCCAATTTACTTTTTGCACCCCAAATCGGGACAGATTTGTAAAGTGTGGGCGAGCCCTCCTCCCCTTGGGGGGAGGGGCTGGGGGTGGGGCCCTCCGCATTCCCTTCCCTAATTCCTCCAACACCCCCTCATGCCACCCTGCCGGAAAAAAGATCAGCGTGGCCCCGATCATCACCGCGGGAAAAACGCCGATCTGGAACATCAGGCCGGTAACAACATGGAAGAAGATCACAGCCGCATAAGCCCAGGGACGGGTGCGCCGGTATGAGAGCCAGAACACGATGGTGCAGTCGTACAGCATGCCGGCCCAGCTGAACAGCCAGGGTGTGTAATGCCATTTCAGCAGCGGCCCGATGAGCGGCAAAGTATCGTTGGCCGGCAACCAGATGCGCAGGGGCATGGCTTCGATCAGCCAGGCGTAGTTGATCTTGGCCAGGCCGGCAAACACGTACACCGCGGCCAGTTGGAATTGCAGGATCAGTATCGTCCAGCGTGGGGTAAGGGGGTTTTGGATAGCCGGATTGCGCCGGACGTCGAGGGAGAAATACCGGTTGGCCGGCAGAAAGATCAACAGCAGGCTGACCCAGGTGACGAAGTAGTAGTGGTTGAGGTAGTAAGTAAGGTCTATTAATTCGGTGTAGGTGAAGGTCAGGAAAAACAACAGGGCCGACCAGCGGTACCGGTATCCCAGCAAAATACCCAGCGCGCCGAGGATCATGCCCACGTGCAGGGCATACATGCCGCCCGGCGGCAGCAATTGCACCCATTCGAAGCCGTAGTATTTAAACTGTACCTTGCTCTGGATATAATGATCTTCTATCCAGCCCAGCGCCCAGAACCGGATGGTACTGCCCAGCATCAGCAGGCCGAAAACGATGCGGAATACGGCGAGCGGAGCGATGGAGACGGGCTGGTCGAGCCACGCCGGTACACGTTCACGAAACTTTGAAAGTTTAGTAAACGTTGTGCCCACCAAGTGAGGAAGCCTCTTACTGCCCAGGTTTGCTGTTTTTTCTTCTACATTCGACATTCCGTGTTCTTCATTCGATATTCATCAATCGCCGTCGCCGCTACTGAACGTAATGGCAATACCCAGGAGCGACGACATGTCGCTTTTGAAAAAGCGGGTGTGTTTTTGCAGTTCGGTATGCAGCGCGTCTACGGAAGGGTGTCCCTGCACGATCAGTTCGGCAAACGGCGTATCGACCGGCACGGCATACAGGGCCGCGGTCACGTTTTGCCATTGCGCCTCGGTAGAGCTCACCAGTTGCGGGCCACCCACCACAAAATCGAGGTATTCCCTGAAGCCGGTTCCGTCGGCGCCGCTCAGGGTACGTCCGTAATACAGGTTGCCGATGGCTTCCAGGTGTTGTTTCATAAAAAACAGGGTCAGACCGGAATGATAGCCTTCCACCAGTTGTGGTTCCGGCCCCGTCTGGCCCGGTCGTTTCCCGGCAGGCAGGCCGACTTTGAAATTTTTTATGCTTTCAAAACTGCGTACGAATTCGTTATACAGCAGGGAGGTCGAACTGCCCACGTCGGTGCCGTTGGCCGCGACGAATTCGGCGGTATACCCCGCCCAGGCGTCGTCCACTTCGGCTACCCGGCTCTCCAGCTGCGTGATGATCGCGTCGAGATAATTCCGGCGGCCGGATTCGGTAAAGAGCAGGGAGGCGTTTTTGTACAGCAGGTATTCGATGGCAAAAAAACCGCGGGTGTCGCGGTTGAAATTGTTCAGCGACACGTCATTGGCGGCAATAAATTCCTCTATTTTGACGGTATTGGCAGGGAAAGTGCCGATTTCTTCCACCAAACCTTTTCTCAATCCTTCTTCACCGGCCGGGCCAAAATTGTAGGCATTGGCGTATTGCCAGGCTGCACAGGCCGATTTCCAGCGCTGTTGCAGATCGGCCAGGCCTGCGCTGTCGGGAGCCGCGTTAAAATCCGCCCAAGTGTTTTTCAGCGCCGCGGTTTGGGTGCGCAGCGCCGAAAAAGCCGGCCGGATGAGGTTGCCGGCGTAGTGCTGCAACATGGCTTTGCGGTCGAAGTCGGGTTTGGGTTCGGATTTGTTGTTGCAGGCCGGGGCAAGCAGGCTGAAGGCGCAGAGAATTACCAAAAGGTATAACAAAGATAAATTTTTCATAAAAAAGTTGATAACGGGCACAAAGGGACTGTTACAAAATGATACACTTAAATTTTCCTGCCGTAGATTTTAAAATTCACCACCGAGACACAGAGAAAAAAACTCCGTGTCTCCGTGGTGATAAATTTGCCGCGGTATGCTCCGGGAGATTAAAAACACTCCTTACCGGCCCTGTACGGCCACCCAATTCTGTTTAAAATCCTCAATTTCCGGGTCGCTGAAGCCGTATTTCGTTTTCAGTTGCTGAATAACCTGCGTCAGTTTAGACAACTGGTTCACCGGGTCGGTTGCAAAGGTATAGGAAGTGGGCGTACCGTCGTAGGGCGCGTTCAGCAGGACGAGCAGGGCGTCGATTTCGGCGTCTGTAATCAAACGGTAATCCTGGGGCAGGGTACGCCAGCCATGCACGAAGCCCACACATTCGCCGTAGGCGTGCAGGGCATTGGCTTTGTCGCTGTCGGTGGGGTTGGTGGCGCTCATGCGGCTGATGACGCTGTGGCAGTAGTTGATCACCGTGGCGAAATTCACCTTTTCCCAGGTTTCGCGGAAGGCGGCGAGCGCCTCGTCGCGTTCTTCGTTATAGTCGGATCCGGCTTTGACGGCGGCTTGCAGTTTGATCAGGGCGTTTTTGGCCTGGGAATAAAGTCCGAGCCCGTCGTTTTTATCGCGGCGGGCGGCATAATTGGCGATGTATTTATCCGGGTTGACGGCTTTCCCCACGGTCGGGGTATTCGGGAAATCGGGGTGCGCGCCGAAGATCGCCACCAGTTGATCCGCGGTGGCCGGCGTGATATCGCCCTGCATCAGGGTGACGGCGTGGTGGTATAATGCCGCGCCATAGAGGCCTTTATCGAGCAATTGCTCCATTTCCAGGCCGTTTTCATCAAACAAATAGCCGCTGAACACGCCGCCTTGCCCCGTGGGCGCACCGGGTGTATAAGCGCCGCCGCTGGCGTCGCTCAGGGCCTGAATCCAGCCGTTGGCGCCGCTCAGGCGGCCGTCGTAGTATGTCGTGGCGAGCGACTGAAGGCTCGGGTTACCGGCGGTATACAATTGATTCAGCGTGGCAGCGTCGACCGCGACGCCGGCCGTGCGGCCTTTTTTGGCCTCGTTGACAAAGGCGTCGAGCCGGTTGCGAACATCATACTGGGTGGCGGTATTGGCCTGGTAGGCTGAAGCGTCGTAGGTGGTGGGAATTTCGAGCGGTTTTATGTCTTTCCCACAGGCGCCGATGAAAAAAGACAAGAGGAGTAACGCGGCAAACGGGGCGAAAAAACGAAGATGTTTCATATTAAAAAGAAATGAATGAAGGATAATTGTTTTCAGGGCAAAAGTAAAATAGAGGGCGATTTTAATTTATGCTTATTTAGACTAATTACAAAGATATGACAAAATCAGCCGACCCGCTTTTTTTCGAAATGTTACCCCGGTAAATTTTTAACTGCCAAGGCGCCCGCACCTTTGTCCCGTACTTAAAAACGAATATAAAGAAATGAACAATACGGCTGAACAAAAGCGCCTCGATGAGCACTACGCACAACAAAAAAACTGGCTGCACTGGGGCCCTTACCTGTCCGAACGGCAATGGGGCACCGTGCGCGAAGACTACTCCCCCGGCGGCACGGCCTGGGATTTTTTCCCGCACGACCACGCCCGCTCGCGGGTGTACCGCTGGGGCGAAGACGGCATTGCCGGTATCAGCGACGAGTGGCAGCGGTTATGTTTCTCCGTTTGCCTGTGGAACGGCAAAGACCCCATCCTGAAAGAACGG
>CALEYM010000180.1 GCA_937926185.1 uncultured Bacteroidota bacterium
AAATAAAAACAACAATCAAAATGTTTAAAACGGGGGGGGGGCATTGTTAGATTTTTAAAAATTTGTTTCATTTTGTCGATTTTTAAGATGAACAGTAATCATTTGAGATATTCAAAGATAATCTGTTTCAGGTATTTTTCAATCTTTTTCCGGAATTTGCCTCAAATTCGTCCCTGTACGTTAAACTTCGCTCAAAACCAATTTCTCAACGATACAAGCGTTATCCTGAACCGCAATTCCATACTTTTGCCGAAAATTTTCCCAAACGCATGAAGAAAATTATCCTCTTTACGTTTTTTATCGCTGCCCTGATTAATACTGTTCATGCTCAGGATCAGCAGTTTACTCAATTTTATGCCACTCCGCTTACACTTAACCCCGGCATGACCGGCGGCTTCGAGGGGCGTTACCGCGTGGGTACTATTTACCGCGACCAGTGGCGGCAGGTGCTCGACAATCCCATCCGCACCTTTGCCGTGGCAGCCGATTTGCGTTTCGACGCGCCGGGCAAATCGGTGCACGACGACGCTTTTGGCCTCGGCCTCATGTTTTTCACCGATAAAGTGAGCGTGGTCGATTTCAGCACCACCCAGATCGCCTTGTCCATGGCCTACCACAAATCGCTGGATTCCGACAACCGGCAGTACCTGTCGCTGGGCGTACAGGGCGGCCTTACCCAACGCAACGTCAATTACGAGTCGCTCGAATTTCAGGACGAGTTCAACGGCGTGGACGGTTACACCCTGCCAACCGGCGAGTCGCTGCCGGGCAACAACTTCGCCTATTCCGATTTTAACGTGGGGTTGAATTATTCGGCGCGTTTCGGGCGTTCGGGCGCCTTTTTTGCCGGGGCGGCCCTGCACCATATCCTCGAGCCGAATATCTCTTTTTACGATAACAAGGAAGAAGGCGACAAACTGTACATGAAAATCTCCGGCCACCTGGCCGCCAATATCCCGATCAAAAACTCAAGGACTTCTTTTTTGCCCCGCCTGCTGTACGCCCAACAGGGGCCGCACACGCAGGTAAATGCCGGCGCCAATTTCCGGACGGCCATGGGCAAATACGGCACTACCGCGTTCCACATCGGCGGATGGGCAAGGCCGGTGCGCAATGACGAATCGTTCGGGTTGGATGCCGTGGTCGCGCTCGTGGGGATCGAGTTCAACAACGTGCTGGTAGGCCTGAGCTACGACCTGAATCTGAAGGCGCTCTCCTTCAACCAGCGCCAGGGCGCCTTTGAGTTATCTATAGCCTACCTCGGTGAATACGAGAACGAGGCCATTTTGTGTCCGAAATTTTAAGGCGCCGCCTTGAACGAATGACGTCTTTTTGACAAATTACACCTTTTGGACATTGAATAATGGCCGCATATCTTTGATGTGCCTACTTTTGGGCACGCTTCTTGCCTTCCCCTGTTTTTAATCATTCCACATCCGTGTAAAATTACTTATATGACATCCGGCAACAACCGCCTGAAGAAGCTCTTCTTTTGGGGCATCCTGTTATTTATCGCTGCCCTGCCGTTCATTTTATGTGAATTGTATTTTTATAATAAATTCCAGGATGAATTTGGCAAACTAGGTTATACCAAAACACAACTTTCCCGCGGACGCGTACAGGACAGCCCCTACTCTGTTTATGAGCCCATTCCCAATACGCTTAATTTAAAAAGCAAATTCCGGCAAAATAATTACGGTTTCCGTGAAGAAGAGGATACCAGGGCAAAAAAGCCGGGTGAATTCCGGGTTTTTATAATGGGCGGCTCCGGCGCGCTCGGACAGGGCGCGATGCAACAATTTACCCAGATATCGGGCCAGCAGGAATACCCCTCAAAATACACCATTTCGGCCCGCCTGGAGGAAAAATTAAAAGCCGAATTTCCGCACACCCCGGTTGAGGTGATCAACGCGGCGGTAAGCGGTTATAAGGTTAACCACGAATACGGCTTCTATATGAGCACTATTCGAAAACTATCCCCCGATCTTGTTATTTTGCTCGATGGGTATAACGATATGTTTTTTCCGCTGGATGGCAAATTTTATGTAAACGATGTAGATAGAGAAGCCTGGGAAGACAATACATACCGAACGAACCTGACATATAAAATCGGCATGTTTTTAATGTCGAAATCCTATACGTTTTTCTATCTGGGCAAAAAAATGTTCACTGAGAAATACCAGTACGAAGAAGAAACGTTTAAAAAATGGTTGAATGCACCCATAAATTGGGATACAGCCGGCCAGACCACCCGGTTTAATCAAAATTTGCCGGCTATTAAATATGGAATGGACGATGTTTTTAAAAGATATGAGATATTCAAACATACGTGCCAGATCGATTCCGTGGACATTCTGTTTTGCCCGCAGCCTTTGCTGGCTTTAAAACCCTATAAAACCGACGTTGAAAAAGCCTTACATCACTATAATTTGAGCGAAAGCTCTGCGAATGCCAAAATGATGGAACGCAATGGCTACCAGTACTATCTCGACCGTTTTGACCGGTATGCCGCCGCGCAGAACCTTCATTATTTAAACCTGCAAACGGAAATCAACAAAACGGACGAGGAAATATTTGTGGACTATTGCCACCTTTCATTTCAGGGCAATGAAATGATTGCCGAATTGCTCAAGGATAAAATTGTGAAAATGAATGTCATACCGGAGGGGCAGAACACGGTGCACAATTGAAAAGCAAAAAGGCAAAGAGCCATATTTTGCCCTTTGCCTTTTGCCAATTTGTATTTTGCCGACGTGTCAGGCGCTCTCTTTGTTCTCTTTACTTTCTTTCACTTTCTTTTTCTCAGTGCCTGCTTCTTCGGCAAACGAGATGATCAGACCCTCTTTGGCTTCGTTCAGGGAAGCCTGAAGGCTTGACCCTTCGCCCGGCGCTTCGCTGAGGATAAACTCAGCCAATGGGTCTTCAACATATTTTTGAATGGCGCGATGCAGCGGACGGGCGCCGAATTGCGGGTCATAGCCTTTATCGGCCACAAACTCCTTGGCTTCTTCTGTCAGCGCCAGGGTGAACTTCATATTATTGAGCCGCTTCATCAGGCCCGCCAAAACATTGTCGATAATTTTGAATATTTCTTCGCGACCCAGCGCATTAAATACCATCACGTCGTCGATCCGGTTGAGGAATTCGGGCGAGAAGGTGCGTTTCAGGGCATTTTGGATCACCGATTTGGTGTTTTCCTCGGCTGCTTCCTGGCGGGCCTTGGTGGCAAAACCGACTCCCTGGCCAAAATCCTTCAACTGGCGCACCCCGATATTCGAGGTCATAATGATAATGGTGTTCTTAAAGTCCACCTTGCGGCCCAGGCCATCGGTCAGCTGCCCGTCGTCGAGCACTTGCAGCAGGATGTTATACACATCCGGATGGGCTTTTTCGATCTCGTCGAGCAGCACCACCGAGTAGGGTTTGCGGCGCACTTTTTCAGTCAGCTGGCCGCCTTCCTCATAACCCACATAACCCGGAGGCGCGCCGATAAGGCGGCTCACCGAGAATTTTTCCATGTATTCCGACATATCGATCCGCACCAGGGCCTCTTCGCTGTCGAACAGGTAGCGGGCTAAAGCCCTGGCCAATTCGGTTTTACCCACACCCGTCGGTCCGAGGAAAATAAAGGAACCGATGGGTTTTTTCGGGTCTTTCAGGCCCACGCGGTTGCGTTGTATGGCTTTGGCGATCTTGAGAATGGCTTCATCCTGGCCGATGACCATTTTGCGCAGGTCGTCGGACATGCCGACGAGTTTTTTGCTTTCGCTGGTGGCTACTTTTTTCACCGGAATACCGGTCATCATGGCCACCACTTCGGCGATATCGTCTTCTTCAACGGGATAACGTTTCGTCTTGCTGTCTTCTTCCCATTCCACTTTGGCGAATTCCAACTGGCGCACCAGTTTGCTTTCCTGGTCGCGCAGGTTGGCGGCATCTTCGTATTGCTGGTTCTTAACAGCTTGATTTTTCAGCTCTTTCAGCTCTTCTATCCGTTTTTCCAGTTCTTCGATGTGCTTCGGCACGATGATGTTTTTCAGGTGAACGCGGGCCCCCACTTCGTCGAGCACGTCGATGGCCTTATCGGGCAGGAAACGGTCGGTAATATAGCGGTCGCTCAGGCGAACGCAGGCTTTAACCGCTTCGTCGGAGTAGACCACATTATGGAACTCTTCGTATTTGGACTGGATGTTCTGCAGGATATGTATGGTATCTTCCTGACTGGGCGGGTCTACCATCACTTTCTGGAAACGGCGGTCGAGGGCGCCGTCTTTTTCGATATACTGGCGGTATTCGTCGAGGGTGCTGGCGCCGATGCATTGCAGTTCGCCGCGGGCCAGGGCGGGTTTGAAAATATTGGAAGCGTCGAGCGAACCGGTAGCGCCGCCGGCGCCCACGATGGTGTGTATCTCGTCGATAAACAGGATCACGTCGCGGCTTTTTTCCAGTTCGTTCATGATTGCCTTGATCCGTTCTTCAAACTGGCCGCGATACTTGGTTCCGGCCACCAGGGCGGCCAGGTCGAGCATGACGATACGTTTATTGAAAAGCGTGCGGCTCACTTTTTTCTGCATGATCCGCAGGGCCAGGCCTTCCACGATGGCGGTTTTACCCACGCCCGGCTCGCCGATGAGGATGGGGTTGTTCTTTTTACGGCGGCTCAGGATTTGGCTTACCCGTTCAATTTCCGTTTCGCGACCGATGATGGGGTCGAGTTTGCCTTCTTCGGCCAATTTGGTAATGTCGCGCCCGAAATTGTCCAGCACAGGGGTACGGCTTTTTTGTTGTCCTTTCTGGCTCGAGCGGAAGTTGCGGTCGTCGTCGTCGTCATATTCGCCGGAGCCTTCATTAGATGCCTGGGAAAAGATATTGGGGTGCGCCAGATCCTGTTCGGAGCGCACGTATTCGAGTTCCTTTTTAAAGGTTTCGTAGTCCACGTCGTATTCGTTTAAAAGTTTGGTAGCAAAAGTGTCGGTGTGTTTGAGCAGGGACATCATCAGGTGTTCGGGAAAAATTTCTTCGCTTTTCATCAGCTTGGCTTCCAGGAAAGTGACTTTTAGGACGCGCTGCACCTGGGTGGTCACCTGAAACTCGCCCACGAACAGATTCTCGGCAGGCGGGTAGGCACTGTAACGCGGTATACTGCGTTCCAGCCGTTTCTTCAGGTCGTGTACATCGACCAATAGCGCGTCCAATACCCGCACCGGCAAACTGTCGCGTTCGGCCAGAATACCCAGCAACAAGTGTTCCGCGCCAATGTAGTCATGCCCCAGCCGCCGGGCCTCCTGTCCGCTTTGGTGGATGATCTGCTTAACGACAGGGGAAAATTTTTTGTTCATATACCCTTTTTCAAATTTGGGACAAGTTTAGTCTTTTCGCCCGGTAAATTTCAATTTTTTCTTTTCGAATGCACAGTTCTATTAACAAAAAATCGACAGGCTGGTTTTGCCGGCGCCATTATGAGCGGGTTTAGGGGGTTTAGAGGGAGTTTAGAGCGGGTTTAGGGGGTTTAGCAAAAACGTGATGCCCAAAATCTGGCGGCGTGAGGGAAACTTTCGGGAAAAATTGTGCCAGAACAATCCGCCTGACGCCATGTCAGGCCGGCCCTGCCTGAAAAAAGCGATTTAAATTGTTAGCTAAAACCGACGCACAATCCATACATTTGCAGGCATTTTTGACCGGCAGCAACGCGGAAAGGTTGCTACATACACCTTAATAACGCTGTAAATCAGATCAATATGAAATACAACATCGATAAACAGGATCAATACGCGGTGTTGACGCTTGAAGAAGACAACCTGAATTCCATCATAGCGCCGGGGTTGAAGAGTGATTTTATCTTCCTCAATCAGGAAGGAATCCGCAACATGATTCTCGATTTGAGCAATGTCAAATTCGTAGACTCCAGTGGTCTGAGTGCCATTTTGACAGCGCACCGGCTTTGGAAAGACTCCGGTTCTTTCGTTATTGCCGGCGAGCTGCAACCCATGGTCACCAAACTGATTGAAATTTCCAGGCTCGACACTATTCTTACCATGGTACCTTCGCTCAGCGAAGCCGTGGACTATGTGAAAATGGAAGAGATCGAACGGGAATTGCAGCGGGGAGAGGAATAATTGTTACTTTACCCTTTTTGTGTGGAAATAATAGGTCCGGTGCGTGCCGCGTGTTTTCCTCAACGGGTTGCGCAACCCATAGCCTTCATCCACGTCAGTTCTTCCGGCATAAACGCCGGCGGCGGCATCCCGGAATAGTCTATTGATTTTCTAAAAGCCCCTTGTTCGTAAAGGTCTTTCAGGCGTTGCCTTTTTTCCCGGTAGGGTTGCAGGCCGGGACGGCGCTTATTGACAGGAGAAAGTATTTCGATGGCGGTAATCAGTCTGTTGCGTTTGCGGTCATGGATTTCCACAACCGGAATATACACTTATAAAAACATCGGGAAGCATCCGGAAAAAATCCTGAAATCCTTCTCCCTGCATCGGTGTTCAGGTTGCCAACACTTCATAAACGCTTACGGGTTTGGCCTTGTTTTTCAAGGGCACTTCTCCAATTTTCCGGCACTTGAACGATCCGTTCGCTTTTTCAAATGTCTCCGCTGTAATCAGAATTTGCCCGGGTTTGGCAACGGACTGGAGTCGCTGGGCGGTATTCACCACGTCGCCGATGACGGTAAAATCGAAACGTTTCAAAGTGGCGGAGCCGACGTTGCCGGAAATGACTTCACCGGTGTTGACGCCGATGGACACTTTGGGCAAAAATGCCTGAACGCCGGCAGCCGGCTTTTCCATGGATTGCGTGCACTCATTCACGGCCAAAGCCGCCCGTATGGCCCGGGCCAGGTGGCTTTCGCCTCTGAAAACAGCCAGTACGGCGTCGCCCATAAATTTATCCACGTAACCGCCTTCGGCAATAATGGCCTTTACCATAATGTCGAAGTATTGGTTGAGCAGGTTGATCACCACGGCGGGTTGTTCCCGCTCCGAAATAGCCGTAAAACCCACAATATCGACAAACAGTATAGTGGCTTCAATGGTTTCGGTCGACAACAGCGATTCTTCGTACTGCTTGCAGCACATGAATTGCAGTACGCTGTTGTTGACGTACATCTTCAGGATATTGTTTTCCTGGATCGCCTGGATGGTATCCTTGATCTGATCGGCCGTTTTCAGGGCTTTGCCGAGCGTACGTTCGAAATCCTCGAAATCGAAGGGTTTGCAGATAAAATCGAAGGCGCCCCGGTTCATGGCCGTGCGGATGTTTTCCATGTCGCCGTAGGCGGAAATGATCACGGTTTTTAACAACGGACTGGTTTCGCCGATTTTTTCCAGCAGGGTCAGGCCGTCCATTTTGGGCATATTAATATCGCTGAACACGATATCGACGTCCGGATGCTCCTGCAATTGGGCAAGCGCCTCTACGCCGTTTTGCGCGAATATAAATTCGTACTCCTGATCGCGGATCTGGCGCCGGAATTTCTGGCGGATCAGTTGGGCGACGTCGTCTTCGTCGTCTACGACCAGAATTTTGTGTTTAACATTCATTTCAGATCAGCTAATTTTTGCTTCAGGGTGTTGAATTCCAGCGGCTTGTTTAAAAAGTCATTCGCGCCGAGGCGCATGGCCTCCGCCTGTTTTTCCGGGTCGCCATAAGCCGTGATCATGACGATATAGGGCGGCGGCACAGGGGTCTGCTCCCGGATACGGCTCAGGAGTTCCAGGCCATTCATGCCCGGCATATTGATGTCGGAAAGAATCAGGACGGCTTCAGAGGGGTGTTCTTCCAGAAATGTCAACGCTTCCTCGCCGGAAAAACAGAACGCGAAAGAAAAAACGCCTTCGCGGATTTCCCGGCGGAACCGCTGTTCAAATAAAGTTTTAATGTCCTGTTCGTCGTCGACGACTAATATTTTCATATATGCTCAGATTTCGCCGTTTATATTATGGTTTCGTCGTTGGATTCGACGTTTACGAAACTTTAAAAGTTTCGTAAACGTCGAGCGCGACTACGGTTTTTCAGCCAGGCTGTTGTCTTTAAACTCCGATTGCAGTCGCTCTATCTCCCGTTTCAGTTTTTTTACTACCCGCCTGTATTTCCGTTGCCCGTACACATTATGCATTTCTGCACCGTCCTTTTTAAGGTCATACAGTTCCCATTCGTCGCTGTCGTTGTAAAAATGGATCAATTTATAGCGATTTGTCCGGACGCCATAGTGTTTTTTTACGTAGTGCCAGCCATAAGGGTATTCGTAATAATGATAGTACATGGATTTGCGCCAGCCCTTGGTTTTGCCGTTTTGAAAAAGCGGTATCAGCGATTTGCCCTGCATATCGGCAGGGGGCGTAATGCCGGCCACTTCCAGCAGGGTGGGTGCGAAGTCGAGGTTCAAGGCGAGCGCCTTACTTTCCGTGCCCGGGGCTATTTTGGGCGGGAAACGTATTAACAACGGCATGGTCAATGAAGGTTCGTACATAAACCGTTTGTCGTACCAGCCATGTTCGCCGAGGAAAAAACCCTGATCTGAAGTGTACACGACGATCGTGTTGTCGAGCAGACCCTTTTGTTCCAAGTAGGTCAGCAAACGCCCCACGTTGTCGTCCACGGAAGCGATGCAGCGCAGGTAGTCTTTGATGTAACGCTGGTATTTCCATTTCGACAGGGCCGTGCCTTGCGGTTTCTCGCGGTAAAACGCGTCGCTGATGGGCCGGTAATAAGCATCCCAGGCGTTGCGTTGGGCCTGGTTCAGGCGATTGAGATCGGGTTCGATGCGGAGCGGTTTGTCGGTCGTTTTTTTGCCGCCGGTGCCGGTTTCGTCGGCGGGGTTCTGGAGGAACAGCTTCAGGTCGTAGCCCAGCCACATGTCTTCGATTTTCATGTCCTGCTCGCGCGCGGCGCGGGAGCGGCCTTCGTAGTCGTCGAAAAAACTGGCGGGCATGGGTATGTCGCGGTCGTTGAACAGGCCGAAATGCGCCGTGTCGGGCATCCAGTTGCGGTGCGGGGCTTTCTGGTGAACGAAAATGCAGAAGGGTTGCCCCCGCGGGCGCCGTTTTTCGAGGGTTTCGATAGCGAGATCGGTAATGATATTGGTGGAGTAACCCTCGTGGCGCGAGGTGTCGCCCATTTCGATCATGTTGGGGTTGTAATACTCTCCCTGATCGATAAGTACGTTCCAGTAATCGAAGCCGGTGGGTTCGGTCACCAGGTGCCATTTGCCGATCATGGCGGTGTAGTAACCGTTCTGTCGCAGGATTTTGGGAAAGGTTTGCTGTGACCCGTCGAAACGGCTGCGATTGTCGCGAAAGCCGTTGATGTGGCTGTATTTGCCCGTGAGCATCACCGCCCGGCTCGGTCCGCAGATGGAATTGGTGACGAAGGCGTTGCGAAAGATGATGCCTTCGTGCCCGATACGGTCGATATGCGGCGTATGGATCAGGGTGGTATCGTAGGCGCTCACGGCACGGCGGGCATGATCGTCGGTCATGATAAAGACGATGTTGGGCCGCGTGGTTTGGGCAGTGAGCATTCCCTGAACTGAAAGTAAAACGAGTAATGCGGCGCGTATTGTCATAGGCAGATTCAAAAGTAAACAAAAAAGTCTGCTATCGCCCGAACAACTTATCCATTGTTATTTCACTGTCGATTTCTTCCAGGTAATACTTGTTTTGCAGGGCGGGATAGATTGTAAAATTTCAACATCCGGGAATAAAAATATCAAACGGGCATCTGAACAACAAACACTGTCCCCTCCCCTTCCGAGCTCTCTACCAGCATTTTCCCGCCGTGTCCCTTCGTCACAATATCGAAAGCCAGGGAAAGCCCAAGCCCGGTGCCTTGTCCGGTGGGTTTGGTGGTGAAAAATGGCTGAAAAATCTTGGTTTTTAGGTCGTCTGGAATACCCGTGCCGTTGTCTTTCACTTTTATAATGACCTGATTATCTATCTTTTGAGTGGAAACGGTGACCGCGGGCGAGTACAGACCTTCCAGGTTTTTAAAACCTGGAAGGTCTTGCGCCGCGCCCTCCTCCCGCTGCCGCTGCTGCACGGCGTAAAACGCGTTGTTGATCAAATTCAACAGCACCCGCCCCATATCCTGCGGGATCACTTCCACTTTCCCAACAGTTGGGTCAAAATCCGTGACCATTCCGGCATTGAAATTAGGGTCTTTGGCGCGAAGGCCGTGCCATACCAGGCGCAGGTATTCGTCGGCGAGCGCGTTGAGGTCGGTGGGTTCTTTTTTGCCCGTACTGGCGCGGGCGTGGTACAACATGCCGCTGACGATGGCAGCGGCGCGTTTGCCGTGGTGGTTGATTTTTTGCTGGTTTTGGGTCAGGTCGGTTAATAACTCATCAATATAACCTTTGTCAACATCCGGTTTACTGATTTCTTCTTTTAAATCTTTCGCCAAGTCCACGCTTAACTCGGAGAAGTTATTGACGAAGTTGAGCGGGTTCTGGATTTCGTGCGCGATTCCGGCGGTCAGCTCGCCGAGGGAAGCGAGTTTTTCGGACTGGATGAGTTGGGTTTGGGTAGATTTGAGGTGATCGAGCGTTTTTTGCAGTTGCTCTTTTTGACTGTTTACTGTTTCGACCAATTTGGCCAATTCTACGTTTTTCAGGCGGTATATTTCTGCTTCTTTTTGCGATTGAGCTACCTGGTGGGTGATCTGCAGGTGGAGGATGCGTTGTTGCGCCGCCTCGTTATTCATCTCTTTTTCGAGCATGACACTGGTTTCAAAATGATCGAGCGCTTTTGCCGGTTCACCCAATCGCTTGCATGTTTTGTACAAATGGTAATGTATGTCATACATGATATCCCGCGCATTCAGGTCACGGGCCAGCGAAAGTGCCCGTCCGAGATAATCGAGCGATTGTTGCAGGTCGGCGCCTGGATAATCATCTGCGCTGCACAGGCTACCCAGAAAACAAAAAATCCCGGCCTGACCTTTTTTATCGCCGATTTGTCCG
>CALEYM010000181.1 GCA_937926185.1 uncultured Bacteroidota bacterium
CCCTTCATGGGAGGCCTGTCCCGTACCGCAGGTCGGGGGGCCGGGGGAGGGGTTACCGGCCCGCAGCTCTCTCTTTTCCACACCTACGAAGCCGAAATCCGCCCGTTAAAGGCGCTCATTATCCTGCCGGCCTCGCTGGTATTCAACTGGCAGCGCGAGCTGACCCAGTTTGCGCCTTCTTTATTTACTTATGCGCACACCGGCCCCAAACGCCTGAAAGATGCCCGGGCGCTGGCCGGCCACGACGTGGTGCTCACCACCTATCACACTGCCCGCCAGGATTTGGCTTTGCTGGGCAAAATCGAATGGCAGGTGATCGTGCTCGATGAAAGCCAACAAATCAAAAACAAGGATTCGGAAGTGTCGAAGGTGGTGCGTGCCCTGAAGGGGCGCTACAAAATCTCCCTTTCCGGAACGCCTGTTGAGAACTCGCTGGCCGACCTGTGGACGCAAATGGAATTTATCAATCCCGACACGCTGGGCAGTTTTCAATCCTTCCGGGAACACTTTTTATTGCCCATCGAAAAAGCAAACGACGAAGGCGCAAAACAGCGGCTGTTCTCGCGGATCCGCCCTTTTTTCCTGCGTCGCACCAAGGCAGAAGTGGCGCCCGATTTGCCCGGCCTGAGCGACCAGGTCTTTTATTCGGAAATGAGCGCCGCGCAGCGTAAGTATTATGAAAAGGTAAAATCGGCGGTGCGCAATGAAATACTCAGCCTGTTCGACGACCCCAAAACCCGGATGATGGCGCTCCAGGCCCTGACCCGGCTGCGGCAGTTGGCCAACCATCCGTTGCTCACGGAAGCGGAATACAGCGGCGACAGCGGCAAATTCGACGACGTAATGGCGCAATGGGAAACAGTGCGGCGCGCAGGGCACAAAGTGTTGTTTTTCAGTAGTTTTGAAAAACATCTTCAGATTTTCCGGCGGGAATTTGAAAAAAACAAACACGCTTATTCATGGCTCACCGGCGATACTGCCGCACCTGACCGTGCCCGCGCGGTGGAGCGGTTTCAAAACGACGCCTCGGTACAAGCCTTTTTTATGACGGTAAAAGCCGGTGGCGTAGGTTTAAATCTTACCGCCGCCGATTACGTATTTCTGCTCGATCCCTGGTGGAATCCTGCCGCCGAAGACCAGGCTATCGCCCGGGCGCACCGCATTGGCCAGACCCGCCCGGTAACCGCCCTGCGATTTATCGCGCGGGATACGATAGAAGAAAAGATCCGGCAATTGCAGGAGCGGAAAAAACAACTGGGCATCGACTTTTTCGCCGCAGGGGCGGAAGCGCCTGCCCTCACCAAGGCAGAGATGGAGCTGTTGCTGACATAACTATTTCACTTTCGCCGCTTGATCACGCACCCGATGGCCCGTGTAAAATCCGGCTCGGGTCGTTCGCCCCGGAGCATGGCGGTTACCGCGCTGTCCACGTAGCGGCGTTGCGCGCCGGAAGCCGTTTCCGGGCAGTCGTCGATCGCCCCGATGTAGCGGACGATCAGGTTTCTGTCCAGTATAAAAACGTGGGGTGTGCGCAGGGCGCCGAATTTTGGGAAAACGGTTTGGGCCGAATCGAGCAGGTAAACGAAGGGGTAACGTTTTTCGGCGGCGCGGGCCTTCATTTCCTCGAAGCTGTCTTCCGGCACGATTTCCGGCGCATTCGGGTTAATAGCAACGACCGGAAAGCCCCTGGGGCTGAATTTTTTATGCAGATCAATGATACGTTGTTCGTAAAGTTGGGCGTAGGGGCAATGATTGCAGGTAAATACGATGATAAATCCTTTGGCATCGGGATAATGGGCCAGGGAGACCATGCGGCCGTCCACGTTGCGGAGGGAAAAGTCTTCGGCTTTATCGCCAATGACATAAGTTTTAGGTTCTGGCACAGTATTGGAGAGTAGCAGGATACCTGCCAGTAGTGCGAGCGTGTTAACGGGAACTTTCATGAGTAAAGGGAATATTAAAGGTGTAAACGGTTTACGGAATTTGACCATAAGAAATCGGAAGTCAAGAAAATTGCACGCCGTAAATTACCGGGAGCCCTCGGTACTCAAGCCCGTTACTTTTTGCACTGTTTTCAGAAACCCAAGCACGAACGATTCCAGTTCATCGAAGTTATTGAATTTGTCCTGGTGCAGTTTGCGTTGCCCGCCGCGGATAACCACCGTGGTGGGGATGGCGCCTTCCCAGTCTTGATGAACTTTGGGAATCCAGCTGTCAGCGTCCTGGTCGGCCAGCAGCATTACCTCTGCTTTCAGTTTTTGTTTTTCCAGGAACGGTATGAACTGTTTCTCCAGTCGGGTTTTAAAATCGAGGCTCACGAGCCAGACCTGAAAATTCGGCCCCGCGTATTTTTCGGTGAGTTCATCGAAGCAGGGTAATTCTTCCACGCATGGAGCGCACCAGGTAGCCCAAAAATTGATGACCACGGTGGTATTGGGTGGAAGCGCTTGAATCCGTGTTTCCAACTGGGCAAAGTCGTCGTACACGGTGTAGGCTTGCCCGCGCAGGGCGCAGGAGCCGGTAAAAAACAGGAAGGAAACCAAGTAAAGAATCCGCATGGCAGGAAACACTAATATTTAAGTATTAAAAAAAGGCCATGCAAGAAACGAATATCTGCCGGAAAAACGAGCAGCTTTAACAGTTTTTCCGACGAATTTTTATGTCCGCGCCTGATTTTAATAAATGAGTCCCTTGAACAAAACTATTCAAGGGACTCATATTCAAAAAAAGTGCCAAATCTGTTTTACTATTCTGCGGTAGCGTCAGGGAAAGCAATGGAGCGATCCACGAGGATGCGGCCGCAATGCTCGCATGCGATAATTTTTTTATGCAAACCGATCTCCAGTTGTATTTGTGGGGGTACATGGTTGAAACATCCGCCGCAGGAATTGCGCTCTACGGTCACCACTGCCAGGCCGTTGCGGTAGGTGCGGCGTGTTTTGTCGTAGGCTTTCAGCAGGCGTTCTTCGATACCTTCCCGGCCTTTTACGCTTTGTGCGCGCAGCCGGTTTTCTTCTTCTTCCGTTTTTTCGATGATACCCTGGAGTTCTACTTTCTTGGCATCCAGGTCTTTTTGTTTGGCATCCTGTTTCGCTTCCGCGATGGCCAGGCTTTCTTTTTGCGCGTCGAGTTTGGCCTTGGCGTCGCGTACTTTTTTCTCCGACAACTGGATGTCGAGTTGCGCCAGTTCAATTTCTTTTTGAAGCGCCTCGTATTCCCGGTTGTTTTTTACCTCGTCGAGCTGCTTCTGGTATTTTTTGATGTTGGTTTCCGCTTCTTTGGCGGTGGTTTGCATTTTGGCGATTTCCTGTTCGGCCTCTTTGACGCCTGCGCGCAGTTTTTTGCTGCGGGTTTCAAGGCCTGCAATTTCGTCTTCCAGGTCGGCTACTTCCATGGGCAGTTCGCCCTTGAGAATTTGAGTTTCATCTAACTGGGGATCAATCTGTTGCAGATCCCACATGTTTTTAAGTTTCTCGGTAATGGAGGCTTCGACAGTCATTGTCATTGCGTGATTGAGTGATTGAGTGATTGAGTGATTGCCGGCAACCGGCCATGGTTTTTACAGGTAAAAAACGGGGTTTGTGTTCAGTTCCGTCAAATGGAGCGCAAAATTAGGGAATTTTTCACGGATTATCCCATATAAAAGTTCAATGGTAAACTGTTCGCTTTCATAATGCCCCACGTCGGCGATGAGCAGCCGCTGGTCGGCATCGAAAAATTCGTGGTATTTAAAGTCGGCGCTCACATAAGCGTCGGCGCCCGCCCGCAAGGCTTCCGGCAGTAAAAAACTGCCGCTGCCACCGCACAAGGCGATTTTTTGTACCGGTTTGTTGAGCAGGGCCGTGTGGCGCACACAACCGGCCTGCAAGGCTGATTTGACGTGCAACAGGAAGTCTTTTTCCGGCATGGGCGCCGGCAGGATACCGAACAATCCTGCGCCGATGTCGGCCAGGCCTGGTTTGGGCGCCAGAATACGCGTCTGTTCGAGGCCGAGTTTCCGCGCGATCTGTTCGTTCACGCCTTGTTGGCGCACGTTGTCGAGATTCGTATGGATGGCGTACAGGGCCACGTTTTTGCGGATGGCCTGCATAACGGTTCGTTCCACGTAATTGGCGCCGTTCAGCCGTTTTAAGCCTCGAAAAACGATAGGATGATGCGCCACCACCAGGTTGCACCCTTTATGAACGGCTTCGTCGACGACGGCTTCGAGCGAGTCCAGACAAAACAACACCCCGTCGAGCGGGGCCTCCGGGTCGCCGACGATCAGGCCGGCATTGTCGTACGATTCCTGCAAGTGGGGCGGCGCCACCGATTCGAGTACGGCGAGAATGTCTTTGATTTGCATAATTCCGGAGTGGGTTTATGAGGGTTTATGAGGGTTTAGAGGGTTTAGAGGGTTTAGAGGGTTTAG
>CALEYM010000182.1 GCA_937926185.1 uncultured Bacteroidota bacterium
ATGGAAAAGGGCATGGAAAAGGGCATGGAAAAGGGCATGGAAAAGGGCATGGAAATACGTAATAGGGCGATCACCCTCAAAACCATCCAAAAATTTCCCGAGTGGAGCGACGCCGAGGTTGCAGAGTTTGTGGGTGTCGCGGAGGATTATGTCCGGCAGCTACGCCAGGAGATAACCAAAGTATAATAATGCCACTTACTCCACCAACACAAACCCTGCCCACTGGTACGGGTTAATAAACCGCTCCCGCATTTCCTTTTGCGTAGCCCTGAATGCGTCTGGAACGCTCACTTTTCCTTCCAGCCAATGCCGGTAAAAGCTGGTCATAAAAATGGAAGTTTCCTGGTCGGGCACCTGCCACAGCGACATGATCAGGTACTTAGCCCCGGCGTTTACAAGCCTTTTTAAATCTTATCCCCCGAAAGCACTCCCTTCACCCCCCTTGCCCAAATATCCGACACGTAAACCGTGATGCCGTTCGTTTTTATATCCGTCAGCAAACCCGCGGCACTCGTCCTTATATCAAGCACGTAGGCGGATTTTTGAAAAACGAAAAAGGACTCACTTTCCCCCCACATTAAACGACACCCCCACAAAATACCCCAGTTCGTACCGTGAACGTAGCGGGATGTCGCCGACATTGGGATCAAATTCGTCGCCGGCTTTGAAGCCTTTGCCGAGGCGTTCCACGGGGCCGCTGGTGAGGCCGGTGCTGAGCACGATGCGTTGGCCGCGGCCGAACAGCAGGCTGGGGCCCAGGAAAAAGTGCAGCGAAGAAATGTTGCTGCCGCCGCCCAGCGGGATACCGAGGCCGAAGGTGCCGGCCAGGCGCACACCGCCGCGGCCGCCGCCGTAGAAATGGATGAACGTGCCGAGGGCGGGTTGGATGCTGCCGCCGGTTTCGGCCACGATTTTGTTATCGCGCACGCTGTACTTCTCTGCCGCGTCGAAAAACTGCGAAAAGCCGAGGCCAAGACCTGTGCTGATGCGCAGGCCGCCGCGGGTTTCCAGTTTTACGGTTTTTACGCGGGGCGAGCGGTCGTTTTGCCGCCAAACGCCGTCCAGGCTGTCGCGCGGGCTAAAGGTGGCAGTGACGATAGCCAGGTCGTTTTCAATCTCCACGGCGCAATCGAAAGAGAAGCTCTGTCCGGCGAGCTCGCGGAAGCGCAGTTGGAGCGTCATCAGTTCTTCCAGACTCATCGGCGGCGTTTTTTGCTCGGCCTGGTGGTTCAGGTAGTCGGACATTTTTACCTGTAATGCCCTTCTTTTTTCCTCCACCCCCCGCAATTCACCGGCGAATTCCGTCAGTTCTTCGCTGCCCAGGTCCAGTTCGCTCAGTTGGCGCGTGATGGGGGTCATCTGGACCATTTGCGCGTCGAATTCCTTTTGTTTGTCGGCGAGGTCCTGCAGGAGCCGGCGTTTGAGGGCCGGGCGTTCCTGCCAGCGGAAAGCGTCTTCCACTTGCAGCGCGGCGGCTTCTTTGTCGGGAAACACTTCGGCCCTGTATTCCATGGCCACCTTTTTGACGAGGGAAGGCCGCGTCTGGGGGTTATGCATCATGGCGTCGAGGTGTTTCAGGGCCATGCGGGCTACCTGCTCCGAGCGTTCGAGTCGCTGGATTTCCCCGAAGATTTCCGCCATGTCGCTTTGTATCTGGGCGGAAGCCTGCAATTGTTGCCGGGCTTGTTCGAGCAATTGTTCGGCGCCGCGGGAATTGGCGAACAGGTCTTTCAATTTCATGCTGTTTTGCCCCAGCCGCAGCAGGGGGATGTCCAGCAGGCCCATTTGCGGCGCATTGGGGTCGTTGAGTCCTGCCCCGGGCAAAAGGCCGCTCAATCCCGGTACCAGACCCGCGAAGGCGGTGAGGCCCACATTGCCGGCCCAGTCGCCCACGTGGCGTTGTTCCACACTGGCTTTAGCGGCGTACAGAAAGGGGTTGAATTCGGTGAAATGCACCACCACCCGGTCGCCTTTGCGGATTTTCGGATTTTTGACGGGTTGCCCTTCTTTCTGATAGTAGATACTGTCGGAAAACAGGTCGTAGTATGCGTGCAGGTCCTGCGCCGGCGCGGTGTGCGGGGTCAGGAAAATTATCGCGGCTATTAAAAAACAAGCCGGCTGAGCGGCATTTAAAAAGCGAGTTTGGCGCATCATTGTGTTAGTCTATAATAAAGTTAAAGGACTGGATATGGATGGAGCCGGCGGCGAGGTTGACGGTTTTGCCGCCGCGGGTTCGTACTTCTTCGTTAAAAAATGTTTGGCCGAACAGGGTTTCCAGGGGGTTGTTATTGGAGCGGGTGGCTGTCCCCCTGCTCACCTCGATAGGGCGCAGATCGACCGGTTGTTCGGTAGCGATCAGCTTGAACATTTCCACCCCGCTGGGCGGGCCGATCTGAAAATGGCGCGGCACGTCGACCGTCTGGCCCGGCCCTACGCGAAATTCCGCGGGCGTTTGTCCGTCGGGCGGGATCAATACGTTGATCACGTTGTCGGGCTGTATATCGAGCAGGGTAAAATAAGCGGCTTTATCGCCCTGGTTGGTCACGCGCACGCGGAATACGTCGCCGACCCGGAAATGCAGGTTGCCGGCGGCGTCCAGCTTATTTTGGATGGGCAATTCGCCCGTTTCGCGCAGGGTGCGGCTGTCGAGTTGCACCGGTATCAGGTCGAAGCGCACGTTCAGTGTGGGGTTTTGCGCTTCCATCTGGCGCAGGTATTTTGCCTGGGCGTAGGCCAGTATGCGGCGCAGCACGCGTTCGGCGGCAACGCCCGGCGTCATGGAAGCGCTGAAACTTTCCAGCAGCAGGTCGCCGCGGGCGATGATCTGGATGTCGTTGCCCGACTGAACTACGTATACATCCGGCGCCTGGTCGAGCCGGATCATAGGATAGGTAGCCAGTTTATTCGCCAGCTGATCGCGCAGGGGGTGGCCGGGAGGCAGTTGCAGGGACAGGCCCAGTTGCAGGGCGCCGAAGTTGTGTTCCAGCACGTACACCCAGGCGTCTTTCGCGGCTTGTTGCGTCAATTCCCGATCGAGCGTAAGGGTAGCCTGAAAAGGCAATACCGCGCTCACCGTACCCCGGGCCAGCGGTGTGGCCGAGGCCGGATTGCGGGTTTCCGGCGGGAAAAGCCCCAGCACGGCCCCTTCGTTCAGTCCTGCTACCCAGCCGGCGTCGACGCCCACGGCGCCGGGATGATCCCAGCGGACGACGCGCCAGTAGGCGGGTTTGGGCAGTAGCCGCCCGCCGAGCAGTTCCTGGTCGAGCATACCTTCCGCCTGCGGTTGCTGGCGCGGCGCGATGGCGCTCATTTCCGTCCGGATTTGCTCGAACAGGCCGCGGTAAGAAACATTCACCGGCGCCTGGCTGAGTTTTTTGCCCAGCGCGTAGGTGAGCGAGCCGATGAGCTGCCCCTGTTCGTCGCGGGTTTCGAAGTTCAGCTGGTTTTGCGCCGAGCCGAAATAGGCGACCATGGGCGCCATAACGCCTGCACCGGAGCCGTCGTCGTATTGCGGGGCGGCAAATCCGTCGGAACCGCGCTGCGCCGCCGATTTCACGTACTCGTCGCTGGCCATGGGCCGGTCGGTGCCGCGGGCGGGTTCCATGCCGCGGGTGCCGGTGCCGGAGTGGCAGGCGTCGATCACGACCATGAGGTTGCCGGCGGGCCCCAGACGGCGGCGCAGGTCCGTGAACAGATTGTTCAGTTCATCGTCGCGGATCAGGTTTTCGCCCTGGTACACGCCGGCCTCATAGCGCAGGGGCGAGTTGTAGGGCACGATGGCTTCGTCGTATCCGTCGAGTTCGTCGCCGTTGTCGTCGGCTACCTGCTGGCCGTGGCCCGAAAACTGGAAATACACCACGTCGCCGGACTGTACGCGGGGCAGCAGGCTCTGGCGCCATACGTTGAGGATACCCTCGCGGGTGGCATACTGGTCTTTCAGGATCATGATATTTTCAGGCAGAAAACCGCGTTTTTGCAGCGCGTCGGTCATTACGAACAGGTCGTTGGGCGCATTAATGCGCTGCCAGCCGCCTTCGGGCGGGTAGTTGCCGATGCCGATGAGGAGTGCAAACTTCCGGTCGGCCTGAGCATTAACCCGGCCTGTAAGAACCGGCAGTGCCATGATCAGCAGGACAAGGGTACTTATGCAGGTGATGGACTGCTTCATTTTCCGCGTTGGGTGAATAAGCATAACGTTCATCTTTTTTAAGTTAAAAGACGTGACAGGTTCAAACACTTATTAATACGGGGATGAAGCGCGCGTTATCAGGCAGGGGAGAAATTTCAGGCGAAAAGTAAAAAAAATTTTTTCAGGTGATAACCTTTTTCAGGAGGCGGTATAAATGGGTGATTTCAATCCGCATTTTTTCACCTTTTAAAATAATTTTCACCTATGAAGCAGTTTTTAGTTCGCGCTTGCAGCGTATGTCTTTTTCTTTCGTTCGTCGTAATGGTTCAAGCACAGGACACCAAAGAATTGGCCAAAGCCGCGGATTCCCCCGACGTAATTGACGGCGCCGCGCAGCCATCGGTCACCAAATCCTTTACTACCGGCTACGACGTTGCCGTGATTGACATCAAGGAAGGCAAAATCGACTACCAGGTGTACACCAACACAAAAGATGCTCCCGACCAATGGAACTTAGTAGACAGCAAATCGGTCGATGAACCGTCGAATTCCCTCAGTACTTCAGATGTAACGATCCGGCAGACTGGTTCCCACCAAATGCGGCTGGTGCTGAGTACGAAATGCGACGGCTGCGCCTCGGTTAAGTTTCTGCCGCGTTAAACGGAACGAAAGACATTTAAAAGGAAATTGGCATAACCCACGGGCACGGAGGCAAGCTCCGGCCCTTTTTTGGGTTTAGAGGGGGTTGGAGGGTTTAGAGGGTTTAGAAAGTTTAGAGGGTTTAGAGGCTAATGATTACCCACAAAACCAACATCTCCTGACCCCAATAGTGGCATGTATGAACAGGTTATAACCGCGA
>CALEYM010000183.1 GCA_937926185.1 uncultured Bacteroidota bacterium
TCAATAATTTTTACAAAAGTAACCTTTTTTCTGTTCCATGTTTGGAACATCCGGCACTCTATTTACTTTTTCCGATATACCCTCCCCAAATCATTTTCTGACTTAAACACCAACTCATACCCCTGCTCCAACTGCTCCTTGATTTCCTTTGTGAAAAGATGGTCATTGAATTTTTTATCCAGGCACCAGGTAAGCACATAATCCACATTGGCATTATTGGTTTTGGACTTGTAGTTCAGGAATTCTGCCCGCGGCGGCTGGCCTTCGAAACCGATATCGTCTTTTGGTAAAAAAACGTAGGGGTCGCGTTGCTCGCGCCAAAGGAGCGGGAAGTTCTGTGTATGCGCTTCGTAATTATCCAGCAGCACAATGCTTTTTTCGGCGCCGATGTAGCCCGCCGCATGCACGAACAGCCACATGGCGGTCGAAACCGTTTGCCCGTCGGGCAATTGACCGTTGTGGTTAAAACTCAGCGGCAGCACCGAAACCTTGTCGGGAATGGCCGCCGCGCAACTGACATACTCCGACACCGCCTCCGAAGCGCGCCAATGGGCAGGCAGGCGAATACTCCAGAACAGTGCCGAAAAAGCGACGGCGCAGACAAGTACCGCGTTTTGTGTCCATTTTGGGAAATCCAATGTAGCCAGCCACAACAGCAACACCAGGTACGGCAACATTTGCAGGCGGATGGGCAAAATGCCCGCCCCGGCAAAGCTGCCCGGTTGTTTGAAATAAATAAAAAGCGACAGGATAAAGGCGCCGAACAACGCATCCGTCCAAACCCACCGACGCGAGCGGATCTTTAACCAAAGCCCGGCGCCCAGCAAGGCCCCGAACAGGGCGGCTACAAGCGGCGTCCATTGCCGTTCCACTTCCATCATCGTGCACAGGGATGTCAGTCGCGCCAGTTCCGACCACATTTGCCAGCCGGCATCGCCCGATTTGCGGAACGACAAGCCCTTGGCGTATAAATATTCAGCGAAAAGGATCAGCGCGGGCAAAGCGGTGAGCGCCAATACAATGATCTGCCGCGAAAAATACTGTTTGCGTTCCGCCCATGAGCCGGCGCAGTAAGTTTGCGCCGACAGCACGCAGCCAATGAGCAAAAACGCGAACAACAACCCGACCGGGTGGCAAAAAAACAGCCCCAGAAAAAATACGGCCAACACGATCTGCCGGCCTACCGTCCATGCTTCCCTGAACCGCAGCCAGTAGCCGAATGTCCAGAACATCAGGGCCAGGCTGCACGAATAATTGTAAAAACCCATCTGGAACACGTGATGGTATGCGAACAGCAGCCCCAACGAACCGAGGAACAAGCCGCCGGGCGCCAATTGCCGGATGGCGAAACGCAAACCCAGTCCGAATGCCAGGATGTAGAAAGTTTGCAGCAGTTTTTCATTCAGAAACGCCGGAATGCCCGCGGCAAAGCCCATTTTCATAAAAAAATGCCCGAACCAGTTCGGCTCGAAACGCAAATTGAGGTACACCCAGGATTCGTAAAAATCGCGCAGGTCGGCGCTGGCCGAAAAATCGGCCAGCACTTTGGCATTGTACAGGTGGCAGGGCCCGTCGATGGTGAGAAAATACCGCACCGACCATAGGGGCAGCAGGCTGAAAGTCAGCAGGAGGTAAAAGATAAGGCGCTCGGCGGATTTTATATGCATACAGTTTTTAGCACCTTGAAAGCAATACCGGGTTTATCGCGAATTACGTTTACCCCAGCGCCTTTTCCCGCAGCCGCTGCAGGAACGGCGACGCGAAAATGAAGGATTGCAGGTTTTCATTGTCGCTTTGCAGCACCTCCGATTTGTTGCCGCTCCATTCAAGCTTCCCCTCGTACAGGAAACAGATGTTGTCGCCGATCTCCATCACCGAGTTCATGTCGTGGGTGTTGATGACGGTAGTGATGTTATTTTCAATGGTGATACTGCGGATCAGTTCGTCGATTACCAGGGCCGTTTTGGGGTCGAGGCCGGAGTTCGGTTCGTCGCAGAACAGGTATTTGGGATTAAGCACGATCGCGCGGGCGATACCCACCCGCTTTTGCATGCCGCCGGACAGCTCGGACGGGTATTTTTTATTGTTCCCCGTCAGGTTCACCCGTTCGAGGCAATAGTTGACCCGTTCGAGTTTCTCCTTCGGCGTTTTATGGGTGAACATATCCAGCGGAAAGCGGATGTTTTGTTCCACGGTAAGCGAATCGAACAGCGCGGATCCCTGGAACAACATGCCCACCTGCATGCGGATAGGTCGCAGTTCCTGTTTGTTCAGGGCCGTAAAATCCACCTCATCGTACCAGACCTGGCCGCTGGTAGGTTTCAGCAGCCCCACCAGAATTTTCATCAACACGGTTTTGCCCGAGCCGCTGCGTCCGATGATGAGGTTGGTTTTACCGGCCTCGAAGAGAAAAGAGATGCCTTTCAGCACTTGCTGTTCGCTGAAGGACTTAGTGATGTTTTCTGCACGAATCATGGGTTCGTATTTGTTAAGAGCGTCCGGTACTTACTGACCACTTTTTACAGCGGCAACGCCGAATACCGTTCAATAAACGCTTTCAGTTCATCTACCATATTCGGCGAGCCGATGGCAATGGTGCTGCGTTGGTGTAGTTCTTTCGGGTCCATGTCAAGTATTCGTTTCAGCTGGGTGTTAAAGGATTTGCCGCCGGCCTGTTCCACCACCATCGACAGCGGATTACATTCGTACAGCAAACGCAGTTTTCCCTTGGGATATTTGCGCGTGCTGGGGTACAGGAAAATACCGCCCTGGATCAGGATACGGTGAATGTCGCTCACCATAGAGCCGATGTAGCGCAAGCCGTAGTTCTGATCGCTGCAATGGTCGATATAGCGGCGCATTTCCAGGTCAAATTTGGAATAATAGCCCTGGTTGACGGAGTAGAACTGGCCGTTTTCCGGTATGCGCATATTGCGGTGGCTCAGGCAGAACTCGCCGATGCTGGGGTCGAGCGTGAAACCATTGACACCGCGGCCGGTGGTATACACCAGAATGGTGGAAGTGCCGTAGAGCACATAGCCGGCAGCTACCTGTTTGTTGCCTGTCTGGAGGAAATCTTCCGCGGTGGCTGGCCCGGCGGGGTCGCTTTTCCGGCGGTAAATGGCAAAAATGGTGCCCACAGACACATTCACGTCGATATTGGAAGAGCCGTCGAGCGGGTCGAACAATACAATGTAATTGCTTTTTTTCGAGCTGACGGGCGGCACCTGGATGATGTCGTCATTTTCCTCGGAAGCGATGGCGCAGCACTCGCCGCTGTTTTTCAGGCACTCGATGAGTTTTTCGTTGGCATACACGTCGAGTTTTTGCTGTCGGTCACCGGAGGCATTGTCGGCAGAGCCGTCGGCCACGCCAAGGATATTCACCAGTCCGGCCTTATTCACTTCCCGGTTGATGATCTTGGCCGCCACGCCGATGTCGCGCAGCAGTCCGGTGAGTTCGCCGGTAGCGAAGTCGAAGTCCTTTTCCGCACGAATGATGAATTCGTCGAGGGTGACGATACGGTTGCCGCCGGGTAGGGCGAAAGGAACGGCAAGGCCGTTTTCAGGCGATTTTTTTGCAGAAGTTGCCATAGTAGGTGTGGTGAAGGCGGTGTTGTGCCTGCCTTTTTTAACAAGCAAAGGGCAGGCGTTGGTTAAAGCAAAATAATTTGTGGGCAAATTTACGGAAAAGCGGGAAAGTAAACAGGGCGGTCTTAACATTGTGAATTGCCGCTTTCAATCCCACACCCGCGCCAACTGCTCCAGCAACCATCCCTTCATGCGGGCGTCACGGAAATCAAGCCACCTGTCATATTCGGGTGAGTCTTCAATGGTGACACGGAAATAACGGAACGGTTTTTTACTGTTTAGCGCTTCCAGCAGGCGATCGCGCAAGTGTTCGTCCGGAACGGTGAAGATAAAATCCTCCATGATCCGGTAGGAGTCGCGGGGTTCCGGCGGGTCGATGACGATAAATTGGTCGGGCTCGGCTGCCGCGCGGGATTTTACACTCTCGGCCAGATCGATGAACTCGTTTTCGCCCCAGCGCCGCGGATCGGGGTACGACAGAATTTCTTTAGTCTGCCGGTGCAGGTATACGATTTCGCCATCGTCGAGCAGGTCAATAATTTCAAAAAGAATAACGTCTTCCACCAGTGTATTTTTGCACCAAAATTGCGACATTTTATGAAACTGCTCACAGCGCAATAATGCAACAACTTTCGTTTACTGCTGTTACCCTGCTCCCGGATTATTGTTAAATCAAATTTTCATGCAAGTCTCCCTTCAACTTTCCCCCGACGGACGCGCCATGCTGGGCCAGGATGAAGCCGGCAACGAAATGCGCATTTCCCTCCCCGAGATCGCGGGTGGCGACGCCACGGGATTCCGGGCCATGCAATTGATGATCCTCAGCCTCGGCGGTTGTGCCGCCGTGGACGTAATTACCATACTAAAAAAACAAAGGCAACAAATAGATGACCTGCGCATCGACATTGAAGCCGAGCGCTTTCACCAACCCCTGCCGGCACCATGGCAGAAAGCGCACCTGGTTTTTACCATTTTCGGCAGAGTGGATCAGCAAAAAGCCGAAAAAGCGGTAGAGATGTCTATCCAAAAATATTGCAGTGCTTCCGAAACGTTGCGGCTGGCAGGCGCTGCCATCACCTGGGAAGTGCGGGTTGCTGTTTCCGCTTAGGCACTGTTATCTAAAATTTATAACCAATGTTACGCGATCTCCGCTCCCTATCCCTTCCCGACCTCGAAGCTGCCCTCGCGGCCTGGGGCGAGCCGCGTTTTCGCGCCAAACAGGTGTACGAATGGCTGTGGGCCAAATCGGTTCCCGACACGGAAGGCATGACCAACCTGTCGAAAGACCTCCGCCGGCGTCTGCAGGAGGAGTTTTCACAACATACCCTGACGGAAGACACCGTGCAGCACAGCGCCGACGGGACTATTAAAACACGCTGGCGCACCCACGACGGCCATCGCATCGAAAGCGTGTTGATCCCCGTGCCGGAAGACGAACGGTTTACGGTTTGCGTGAGTACGCAGGTGGGTTGCAGCCTTACCTGCTCGTTTTGCGCCACGGGGCGCATGGGCCGCAAACGCAACCTGGAAGCCTATGAAATCGTAGATCAAGTGACCGGCGTCAACCGGCAGTGCATCGAAGCTTTCGGACGGCCTGTCACCAACGTCGTGTATATGGGCATGGGTGAGCCATTACTCAACTATGCCGCTACGATGGAAAGTATCGCCCGGCTTACCACTCCGCCGCCTTTAGGACTCGGCATGGCGGCCCGGCGTATCACCGTCAGCACGGCCGGCATCGCCAAAATGATCCGGAAACTGGCCGACGACGGTTTCCGCAGCAATCTTGCTCTCAGCCTGCACGCCGCCGACGATACCAAGCGGAACGAGATCATGCCCATCAACGAAACCAATCACCTGGAAGCCCTGATGGAAGCCCTGGAATATTTTTACCGGAAAACAAAAGCCCGCATCTCTTTCGAATATATCGCCTTCGAACGCTTTAACGACAGTCGGGAAGAAGCCGAACGACTCGTTCGGCTTTGCCGCCGCAAATTCCACGTGCGGGTCAATATCATCGAGTACAACCCCATCGACGGGGCGCCTTTTACCAAGTCGGGAGAAGAAAGATTGAACGCCTTCGCCGCTTATCTGGCCAACCATGGCGTAACCGTAACGGTGCGGCGCAGCCGGGGGAAGGATATCGATGCGGCATGCGGGCAGTTGGCGAATAAATGAGGTTTAGAGGGTTTATGAGGGTTTAGAGGGTTTAGAGGGTTTAGAGGGTTTAGAGGGTTTAGAGGGTTTAGAGAATTCAGCGACACTCAAGTGTCTAAACCTCCTAAACCCTCTAAACTTTCTAAACCCTCTAAACCCTCTAAACTTTCTAAACCCCCTAAACCTCATTTAATCCCTGAACTTGTCCAGCAAATGCGCCAGCTCTGCCGCTTCCGCTTCGGTGAGTTTACTGCCCGGGATCTTGTTCGGATTGATAAAGCCGGAGGCTTCAATATCGGCCAGCATTTTCTTACCGGCATCCGAAATGGTGACCACCACCATGCGGCGGTCGCCGGAGTGTGGCACGCGTTCTACCAGACCGCTTTCGCGCAATTTTTCCACCAGACGGCTTACGTTGCTGCTGCGGTCGATCATCCGGCTTTTAATATCGAGTACGGAAAGTCCGTTCGGAAAACTTCCGTTCAGAATACGCAATATATTATACTGCGGGTGAGTCAGCCCATACTGTCGCAGATGGCGGTGCAGCAGGCAATCCAGCCAGCTGGCTGTGAACAGAATATTCAACATGGCCCGCTGACGCGGGGGCATCGGTTTGGAGTTCTTTAATTCGGCTTCAATATTCATGAGGCGAAGGTAAATGTTTTAACACTAAAATGCGAAAAAACTTTTTTTGTTCAAAAACGTCCGTTTTTGCCTCAAAAATCCATCCGCATCCGGACATTTATCCTCCGCCCGGTCAAATAATTCGGAATGGCGTACTGAACATTGGTGATCGCCTTGATCCAGGTATTGGATGCTTCGTTGGCTACTTTCATCAGGTTGAATACTTCGAGGCTGGCCCAAGTATTGCGCGTGAAACGCAGAAAATGCCGGGGCTTGCGCGCGCTCCATTCCTGTTTCCAGAGCTGAAAACCGAAGCCGATGTCGACGCGGTGATAGGGTTTGAAACGGTAAGGGTTGCGGTAAACGACGTTGTTGTCCACCACGCCGAACGGCAATCCGCTGCCGACCGTGAAGTTCAGGTGCATGCGGATATTTTCATTCCGGCGCAGGTAATCCTGGAAAAAAGTGGAGAGTGTGAAAAAGCGGTCGGTGGGCCGGGGCACGTCGCTCACGGGGCGGCCTTCACGGTCGCCGATGTTGCGTACCTGATGCTGAACGCCGTCGATGGCCTCTCGTGTGCGCAGGAACGACAGGTTGACCCAGCTTTCGGCGCCCCGTACGAACTCTCCGTTCAGCCGCACGTCGATGCCGGTGGCGTAGCCGCGCGAATCGTTGGCGCCGGCGTAGCGGATGCGCACGTTGTCGAGGTCGTACGACACCAGGTCCCACATTTGTTTGTAGTAAGCTTCGGTGATGAGGCGCATTTTCACGGGGCGGCGTTTGCCCCAGAGAAAATCATAAGTGAAACCACCCACCACATGGGCTGATTTCTGAGCCTGTACATTGGTATTGACCACCCCGTCCAGCCGGCGCAGTTCGCGGTAGAACGGCGGCTGGTAGTACAGTCCGGCAGCGAGCCGGTATGAGATGTCTTTCCGGATATTCAGCGGTTTGTACAACATCTGGGCGCGCGGCGTCACAAACCAGCCGCCATTCAGGCCCCAATACTGGCCCCGCAGGCCGGCGGTGACCTGAAACTCGCGCACGCCGTCCTGTCGCCAGGTCCAGGTATCCTGAATAAAAGCCGAGAGGCGGTTGCTACCCAGGTCATTGCGTGTTTTGAGCACGCGGCGTACGAAGAGGAAATTAGTGTCATAAGGCAGGGAATAAAGCGCCGAATCAAGGCGTTCCCATTCGTTGATCTTGTCGGTGATCTGCTCGTTTTGCCACTTGACCGACCATTGCAGGAAGTGACTGCGGGTGAGGCCGGCGTCTGTCCGGTCGTTTTGCAGTTCAATGCCGCCGCGGTATTCGGCGTTGGTGACGTCGGCAGTGAGGTAGTTCCGAATCCAGGTATGCTGGGTGCCGGTTCCGAGGATATTGACGATCTCGCCGAATTCGTCGGAGCCGAGGTTGTCCTCCAACTCGCCGAGAATGTAGTAGCCGAGAATGTCGAATCGTTCGTTTTCCTGGCTACGCCAGGCAGAGGCGAGAAATTTGTGGTACAAAGGGTTGCGCTCCCGGTCGGGCAGATAGGTGAGCGACATGCCGCCCATCGCCTGGGTGAAATCGTCCACTTCCTGTCCTTCGAAGGCAGTCCGTATTTGCAGGGCGAAGTCGATGAGGCCAAAGGCCCGCTCCAGGCTTTCCGGCTGAAACTTATACACAGAACGGTTATAGTTGCCGATCAATCCGATTTGCCAGTCGCGATTCAGGTCGTAGGTGAGGTAGGTCTGAATGTCGTAAAAATCGGGCACATATTCGCCCTGCACGTCGAGGCTGCCGAGCAGGGTGCGGGTGGTTTTGTAGCGGGCGCCAACGAGGTATCGGAAGGCGCGGTAATTGTCTTTTTGCGGGCGAAGGCTGCCTTCGAGGTGGGCCGAGGCGCCCAGCAGGCTGGCGTTGGCACTGGCGCGCAGGCTGTCGGGGCGTTTGTATTTGATATCCAGCACCGACGACATTTTATCGCCGTATTTAGCCTGAAAACCGCCGGAAGAGAACGACAGATCGCGCACCAGGTCGAGGTTGGGGAAAGTAAGGCCTTCCTGCTGGCCGGCGCGGATGAGTTGGGGTCGGTAAATTTCAAAATCGTTGACATACACGAGGTTTTCGTCGTAGTTGCCGCCGCGCACCTGGTATTGGGAAGTGAGTTCGCCTCCGGCGCCGGTGTTGGCGCCCAAGGCGATATGCGGCAACACGCTTTCGAGGTTGCCGGTAGAGCTGGGCAGCAACTTGAGCGTTTCGATTTTTCGCTCGCGTACCATGCCGGCATCGTCGAGCCGCCGGTCGCGGATCACTACTTCGAGATTCGATTCCACCGGCGCCAGGGCCACGTCGAGGCCGAAGCGAGCGCCCGGCTCTAAAGGCAGCACATCGGCGCTGCTTTCCTTGTAAGCCACTCGCCGGAAACCCAGCGTCAGCCGCTGCCCCGCCGGCACCTGGATCGCGTAATTCCCTTTTTCATCGGTACTCACTGCCGTATTCCCGCCTTTAATGTACACCGTGACCAGTTCCACCGGCTGTTGTTCGTTGGAAGCGTCGGTGATGCGGCCGAAAACCGTGGCGGTTTGCTGTGCGGATAGGGCGAGGGGCAGGAGCGCAAGGAGCA
>CALEYM010000184.1 GCA_937926185.1 uncultured Bacteroidota bacterium
TCATAAACCTCATAAACCTCATAAACCCTCATAAACCTCATAAACCTCATAAACCTTCATAAACCCTCATAAACCCCCTCATAAACATACATCATGGACTCACTCACCCAAATCGTACTCGGCGCCGCCTGTGGCGAAGCGGTGGCAGGCCGCAAAATCGGCAACCGCGCCATGTTGTGGGGCGCTATCGGCGGCACTATCCCCGACCTCGACGTGATGGCCGAGGCATTAACAGACCGGATGACGGCGATGGCCTTCCACCGGGGATTTATGCATTCGTTTTTATTCGCGGCCCTGGCGCCTTGGGTGCTGGCGCTCCTGGTGCAGTGGTTCTACGGGCAGGGAGTATACCGCCTGCGAGGATACAAACTGGCAGCCATGCTCATCTGGATCGTGTTCTTTCTCGGGGCGGCGGCAGGTATCAACTTTATCCCGGTGGTACTGAACGGGCAGATCAGCTGGTACATCTTCTTGCCCACGCTGCTGCTGGGCGCCGGTTTTACCTGGAAGTTGTGGAACGACTACTGGAAACGCGACTTCGACGAGGTACAGGCGCCCTACCTGACCTGGGTGGCGCTGTTTTTCGTGAGTATTTTTACCCACCCGATCCTCGACTGTTTCACCAACTTCGGCACGCAGATCTGGCAACCGTTCTCCGATACGCGGGTACAATGGACCACCGTTTCGGTGGTGGATCCAATATACACCGTGCCTTTCGGCATTTTCCTGTTCATCGCTTCGCGCCTGGAACGGACTACCGCGGCCCGGCGACTGCTGACCTGGGCCGGCATCGTGTGGAGTTGCGGCTACCTGGGTTATACTTACTGGCACAAACAACGCGCCAACGGCCTGTTTGAGCAATCTTTACAATCCAAAAATATTGCCCATCAACGCCTGATGACCGGCCCCACTATTCTGAACAATATCGTGTGGTACGGCGTGGCCGAGGGCGATACGGCTTACTACTTTAGTCAGGCAAGTTTTAATGATTGCGAACCGGGTTTCCGCAAAATTTCCACCCTGCCCAAAGATCACCATTTACTCGATCATATCCCGGCCGATACCCGCGCCCTGGAGTTCCTGCGCTGGTTCACCGACGGATACTACAACGTGATTCCCTATTACGGCGACACGCTTCAGGTGAACGACCTGCGCTTCGGGCTGTTCGGCGACAGCCTGGAAAACAGAAACTATGTTTTCCCTTTCCTGCTCTATAAAAGACCCGACGGCGAATGGGAGGTATACCAGCATAACCGCTCGCCGCAGGACCCGGATGAATTTAAAAAATCTTTCCGGAAACTGAAGGAACGGGTGAAAGGGGAGCCTTGTCCAGCGGGCAGTAGGCAGTGAGCGGTGGGTTTGTGCGTCAATCAGTACCTTATTTCCAGACTGAAAAGTTGAAATACAGTTAATTAAAAACTTATGAAGCAAAGAGCCATTACGGCATTGTTTTTTGTGGCGGCCATGGTGGGCGGGATATTCTGGAGCCGGGAGACGTTCCTGGGCTTATTCTGGCTCATCGTTGCCGGGACGTTGTGGGAACTGTTCGGGATGTTGTTGCCGGCCGGTGAACCGGGCTTGCGGTGGCGGAAAATAACAGGGTGTCTGATTGGTTTTTTGCCGGTATGGTGGTTTGGACTTTCCGCCCTGCTCGGCGGTTTTTGCGGACACAGTACGCCGGAGGAAATGGCAGGGGCGCATGCATACCAAATGATCGGGAAAGCCGGCGAGTGTATAGTGCTTGTCGTAATACCGGTCATGCTGGCCTTTATACTTGAATTATTCCGGGGCGGAAAAAACCCGGCACAGGTTATCGGAAGCTACCTGCTCGGCGTCTTTTATGTCAGTTTGCCGGTGATGTTCCTGTTCTGGATCGCTACGCCGGATGCAATCTATAAGCCTAACCGTGTTTTTGGCCTGCTCTGGCTCGTTTGGACCAACGATACGCTGGCCTACCTCGTTGGCTCCCGGATCGGCAAAAACAAATTGTTCGAACGTATTTCGCCAAAAAAAACCTGGGAAGGCACCATCGGCGGCGTCCTGGGTACTATCGCCATGGCCTGGGGACTGGCGCAGTATGTGCCCGATTTCAGTCCGGCACAGTGGCTCGCCCTGGGCGGAGTGGTCAGCATTTTCGGCACGCTCGGCGACCTGGTGGAAAGCATGTTCAAACGCGCCGCCGGCGTCAAAGACTCGGGCAGCCTTTTCCCAGGCCACGGCGGCTTCCTCGACCGCTTCGACGCCTTTTTGTTCATGTTGCCTTTTGCGTGGCTGGCCATTATGGTGGTTTTTGGGGGTTAGAAGGTTTGAGGGTTTCTGGTTAGAAGGTTTCTGGTTTGAGGGTTGTTAGTGCCCAAGTCAACTTTCTTAAGAATCCTGGAGTTGTCATAACCTTCTAACCCTCTAACCTTCTAACCAGTAACCTTTTTTCGCCTTATTTTTGCATCCGTTTATGGAAGTTCGCGGCAAAATACTCGGAGGTATTGTCGGCATGATCCTGTTCGATCTGCTGGGGTTCCCACTGGGGGGGCTTTGGGGCTTTTTTGTGGGTTCCACGCTGGGACACTGGTTTTTCGACCGGCAAAAAGATCAGGCCATTTCCGAACGGGATTTCCGGGCCTACCGGCGGCGGCAAGGGGAGTTTTTGTACCACGTGTTCAGCCTTTGCGCCAAAATGGCCAAATCCGATGCGCCGGTCAACCGCAACGAAGTGAACCTGATGGAACGCCTGATCCGGCAGCAGTTCCGTTTGTCGGACAAAGGCCGGCAGCACGCCATCCGGGTGTGGAACGAGGCCAAGGAATCGGTCACACCGTTCGAACAGTATGCCCAGGCCTTTTACCGCGATTTTGCCCGCGAGCGCCACTCGGTGCTCAATATGATGGATTTGCTGTTCGCCACGGCCGCTTCCGACGGTCGCTTGCACCCGCGCGAGGAAGAACTGCTGCTGCGGGCCGCCGGCATCTTTCATATCAGCCGCTTGCAATTCGACCGCATCAAACACCGCTATTTCCAGCCGCCTCCGCGCCAACAGGCACGCTGGTCGCCGCTCGACCCCCATTATGCCATTCTGGGCGCCAACCCGGGCGAATCGCTGGACGCGATCAAACAAAAATTCCGCAAACTGGCCATGAAATGGCACCCCGATAAACTCACCGCCCAGGGCGCCTCGCCGGAGGCCATCCGCCACGCCAAGGAAAAATTCCAGCAGATCAACGAGGCGTACGAGAAGATCGTGGAATCGAGGAAAGAGGGTTAACGGGTTCGGATACAGCAATTTCTAATGTGGCCTGGTTGGAGGTGTCATCCGCGAGGCACGAGCGGGTGACATCTCCAACCAATTGGGTTGTGGAGCGGCTCCGAGATGTCACCAGCCTCATGCTTCGGCTGATGACACCTCTTCGCGGCGCCACATTAGAAATTGCTG
>CALEYM010000185.1 GCA_937926185.1 uncultured Bacteroidota bacterium
TATAATTGAATTTGTCAAGAGTTTTTTGTTAAACTTTTTCACATTAACAAATTGGGCTAATATTTCCATTTCTTTCACTGCTGCATAAAATTTCCGCAACACTGCTTTAATATCTTCCGGACACCAAATTTTGGGGGCGTAATTGACATTTCGATCGACATATGGATGTTAGTCAATTGATCAGAAACGGACCGGTCTGTATTCAGTGATCTGGACTTCGCCGATTGACAGATTGGCCTTCTCCTGGAAACGACGGTAAGCGCATTCAACAAGTTTTCCAACACGAGTATCTCTGATAATACATGACCCTGGAACCGGGGCCAGGAAATTCCCGGCGTAATCGGAGACAACCTTGAGCGGCATTTAAGGTCTGGTACATATGTAAACTTTAGTTGTCAAGCGAGAGCAGGATGAATTCCAGGATACCAGTGGGTTCTATGGCCCAATTAATCAGGCAGAATTGAGAATTGCTTTCTGGAGAAACCGCCCCCAATCTACTCCTAATTCCAACGGCCACTTAAAGATTGCATGATATCAATTTAGCCTCATGTAAACCACCATGTAAACCAAAACAAAAAGGAGCCACACTAAGCAGTGTAACTCCCTGAAAATCAAGTGGGCGCAGAAGGATTCGAACCTCCGACCCCCTGCTTGTAAGGCAGGTGCTCTGAACCAGCTGAGCTATGCGCCCTGAAATTGCGCCGTAAAAAAGGCTAATAAAAGCCGTTTTTCCAGAAGCGGCGGCAAAGGTAACAGGATTCCCTGCGTATTTCCAAAATCATTTTGAAAAATCTTTCCCCTGATTGAGATCAATCCGTTTTGGATACGGGGTTTAGCCTTTTTTGCGACTGGTCGTGTCATTTAAAAAGTCTTTCCGGGTCTTGCCATCCGCACGTTGGGTAGCAGATTTCAAGATGTTTCCTTTTTCGTCGGTACGGCTCCAGGTTTTTTCAAACGCGGTTTTTTCGATACCTGTTACTTTGTTGCCATCGAGTTTCAACGTTGAGCCCTCGGGCAAGTCTTGCGTTGAGCCTGCCCCCCAAGGATTCACAATACGGATTGGGTCAGGATTAATGCCAATCAAAAGCTTCGACGGTTTAGATAAAGGAATGTATTCCGCGTCGCCGGATTCTAAAGAACCTCTTTGCAACTCGTATTTATCTTTCAGCAGTTGTGCGCCATTGGATTTGCCTTCTTCGTCCCGCGGAACGAATTTATCACCCCCGCCGTTGTCGAAAACCACTTCGCCGCCTTGCGCCTTGTAGTGCGTTTCTTCGCCGGAATCATGCCTGGTGACTATTTCTTCGCCAGGTTTAGCAATATATGCCCTGGTCAAAGCAGTCTTTTTGCCAAATTCAACTTGCCAGCCAAGCTCTTCGAACAGGCCCGTTAATTTGTTTGTATCTACTAAATGATAAACGACACCGTCTTTTTTGACTGTGCCTTCATAATAATTTCGTAATGGCATAATTGCTCTTGTTGGAAGATTAACCGGTTGAAGCCAGGATACCTCACACCCCCACAAACCACCCCCAATAAAACCAGAACTGGTGCCGCGCCGGCCCGTCGAGGAATTCGTTGGCCCGGTAGTCGAGGCCGAGTTCCAGTTTATTACGGTCGTTGAAGTTGATGCCCAGTACGCCTACCGCCCGGGTTTCCAGGTCGAAGGCGGCGTCTTGCAGGATGCCAAGGTATTCATTGTTCAGTTTGGCGTACAGTTCGCCGGGGTCCACGTTTTGCCCCTGGAGGGGTATTTCGACGGAAAACCGGTAGCGCAGCCGGTATTCCGGCGGCTCGTTGGGCCGGAAGGTTTGGTCGGCGGCGAAGCGGTGGCCGCTGCGGAGCGCGCCGGAGCCCGACACAACAGAGTATTGCTGGATCAGGCGGTGTATGACCTGCCCGTCCTCGAGGCGCAGCAGATAACCGGCCCCGGCCGTGCTGCCGACGCCGGTTTTTCGCAGCAGTACCGCGGCAAAGTCGGTGCGTTCGTAGCGGTAGGCGCCGCCCGCAGCCTCGTCGAAACGCCCTTCGGAAAAGATCTGTCTGGATTCGGCGCGCAGGTTGAATTTCCAGTTTTCCGGCCCGTCGGCCGTGAGGTTGATCTGCGGCAGAATACCCGCGCGGTAGCTTTGCTGCGCCGCGCCCTGCCGGCAAGCCAAAAGCGCCAGGAACAATAAAAATGGCAGTTGTTTCATGGCTCAGTAATCGAGATTGTCGGTATTCCTGGGAACAATTTCAAGTTTCGACAAGAGGTTGCCGGAAATATCGAACAATGCCTCGTATAATTTGGGCTGACCCGCTTCCCGGCATTTGAAAACGATTTCCACGCGTTCGGCGTAGGGTTTTTCAGTAGCGCCGGACCGAACCAGGTCGCGCAGGGCAGGCGCCTCGCCAGTCCATTGCAATTGCGTTTTAGTGATCTTGTGGCTGGAAAAAAGTCCGGATAACGTGGAGTCGATCTTTTGCCGTAAACCGGTGTCCAGGCTGGAGAATTCGACCTCTATTTCGACATCCTGCACCCTGCCGGCGGTATCAAACTCGATACTGTAACGCCGCCCGCCCTTTTTGACCTTGGCCTCGTAGGAAAAAAAATCCAGGTTGATTTCCTGGTACCACCTGACTTTTTGCGCGCCCAGCGCTGCCCCGGCAAACGCCCGGGCCTGCGCCGGCACTGTCGCCGGACGGATGCGGATCTCCCGCTCGTATTTTAGCTGGGAAAATGCCGAAGGGGTGGTAGTCAGCAAGGCCAGCAACAAGGAGTACAGCAGACGGGTTTGTAAGGGAAAGGCATCAATCTTATTCATGGGCGTTAGCAATTGCAGAAAACCAAACGACTTGAGGTATAACAATTTGGGCAAACATTGGTTTTGACGGCAATTTCGCGGGATTTCCCCATCTTTGCCCCGTTTTTCAATATAAAAGACATGCCCACCGCCCCCACCCGCTCCCGCCGCGTACTCTTCAGCCTGATCGCCCTGTTGCTGGGCCTGTTGCTGGTATTCGGCCTCGGAGAACTTTTTTTTCGCCTTTTTCCCAAATTCGTCGCCGACCCGCCCGCGCCGCCGCCCTACAATTACCGCGTACCCGACAAAACCTACGGCTGGCTGGTACAGGAAGGCTACCGGCACAAGGGCGAACTACGCGATTTCAAGGGCAATCCTTACCCCTTACAAATTTCGTTTGGCAAAAACGGCTTTCGCAAATGGGGTAATCCGGAAGCTACAGACCGCAAAAAAGTGCTGTTCCTCGGCGACTCCTACACCGCGGCGCCGCTGGTCCCGGAAACCGACCCGAGCGACGGCTGCCTGCGCTCCAGCGGCAACTACCCCTCGCTCGTGGCCGCCGCGTTCGAGGGGACGGTGCTGGCCGACGTCAGCTGCTCGGGCGCCGACACCACCGCGCTGGTGGGGGTCCAGCGCACCTTCGACGGTGCCGCCCAGCCGGCGCAGCTCGACGCCGTCACCGAGGACACCGACCTGGTGACGCTCTCGATCGGCGGCAACGACTTCGGGCTCTTCTCCGCCCTCGTCGGCGGCTGCGCCCAGCTCGCCCAGACCGACCCCGACGGCAGCCCCTGCACCGACGTCGGCGTGGGCGAGGCGACCGAGGTGCTCGGCAAGATCGAGCAGCGCGTGGCGTCCGTCGTCGCCGGCATCC
>CALEYM010000186.1 GCA_937926185.1 uncultured Bacteroidota bacterium
GAGCGCAGCGAGACATCTTGATTAGAAGGCGCGGTTTTGTGGGTAATCGTTAGCCTCTAAACCCCTCTAAACCCTTCTAAACCCCTCTAAACCCTCTAAACCATCTAAACCATCTAAACCCCTCATACCCCCCCTCATCGTTGTATCAATAAAAACCCGGTAACCGGTTTTTCATTGCCGGGTAATTTAACCACGTAAAAATAGGTGCCCGAAGGCAGCGGCTCCCGGTCGTCGTAGCTGCCATTCCAGGAGTTATCATACCCGACTTTATGGAAAACCTGGTCGCCCCACTGGTTAAAAATGGTCACCTCGTTATCGTTTGGCCCGTCGCCGCTGGTGAGGCATTCCGGCGGTATGACGAAAAAGTCGTTGGCGCCGTCGTTATTGGGGGTGATGATGTTCGGGATACGGCAGTCGCCGGCTTCGCCTACGAGAAAACGGATCGTGGCGTCGCGGCAATCACAGTCGGGGTTGACGTTGCAAAGCCGGTACACCAGTTCATCGGCGCCTCCAAAGGTCAGTTCGGGCAAATAGGTGAAGATACCGTTGTCTGATTGCGTCCAGGTGCCGTGCAGCGGCGCCTGAATGACCTCTACCGTGGGGAACACCGGGGTCACGTCGTTCAGTAACGCGTTGATCGTTACCTGCTGGCCATACGGCACTACGATGGAGTCGGCATTGGCAACCGGCGCCAGGTCGTAATACACCAGCACCGTATCGCGCGACAGGTCGCTGCACAAACCGTCATTGGTCATCCATAAAAAGCGGTTGGCGCCGATATGCAGGTTGCACACCTTGGATTTCGGGTCGTCGGGCGTAATGAACTGCTGGTCGGCCGGGGTATCCAGGCTATACCATTTGCCCCGCTCAAACGTATCGATGGGCGATCCCATCAGCACGGTGCAAGGATCGAGACTGCAAACGGTGATATCCGGACCGGCGTCGGCGGCCTTGCCGATGTTGAGTACTGTGAGGGTGGCTTTGGAAGGCGGGCAGCCGGCTTTTTCCAGGGTCCAGAAAAAATAGTGGGCGCCCTGGGGCCGCAGGTTCCGGACGATGGTGTTCGGGTCGAATTTATTGGCGATTTCGATTTGCAGGGCATCCTGTCCGGGCGGCTGCGACCATTTTCCCGGTACCGTCAGCCCCTGGATAGCGTTCAGTTCGACGCTGTCGGCAAAGCAGGTGACGATCTTTGTCGTTTCCAGCAGGGCTTCTTCGTATTCGTTTACCGTGGCGCAAACGGTGTCGGCATCATAATTCCGGCAGGCGCCGTTGGAAAGCGTCCAGACAAAGCAGTAAGTATTTCCGGCTTCTCCGCCTGTCACCGGGGAGTCCGGTTTGAAAGGATCGATGATACTCACTGCCGGGTTACCAATTTTCGACCACACGCCGGTGACATTCGTGTTGGTTGCCAGGGAAGCGCCGAGGTTAAAAGGCGCAAGATCGCAGGCCTGAATATCCGTTCCGGCAAAGGCGGGTATGTTGGACGGGATGGTATCTATTTTTACAAAAACAGCCTTGGAAGGCACAGAATAACACCCATCGAGCACGGCGCGCACAAAAAAGCTGTCAGCGGGCGGTTTCAGGCCGTTCAGGTTATTCAGTTGAAATTTCAGCGGGAAATCCGGCGCGCCGAGCGAGTCGAGCGTATACGCGTTGTACCAGATGTAGCGGGCCATGGGCGTGGCGTTGCCGGTAATTTCCAGGGTCAGCGAAGCGCCCGGTTGCGACAGGCACACCGAATCGGCCAGTTCAACCGCCGGCGCCGGCGGACGGGGTTTCACAACCACCGGGGTGAGACCCTCGGCAGACACGCAGCCATTGACCGTGGCTTTTACTTTGTATTCGCCCGCGTGAACCATGGCCGCTTGCGGGATGGACGGATTTTGAATACTCGAACTGAAATTGAAGGGGCCCGTCCAGGTATATGTCGCGCCGGGTATCGTCGATGCGCTCAGCGACAGCACATCGCCCTGACACACTGCCGAATTGGAGCTGGCCACCGGCGCCGGCGGGATCGGATTGATGGTCACGGCAACCACTTCGGAGGGCGCCGAGGGGCAATCGCCGGCTTTCGCCACTACCCAATAGTCGCCGCTGTGCTGGGGCCCCGCGCCGGCGATGCTGATCTGAGGCTGCGCCTGCGTAAAAATACCGTAAGGCGTGTGCCATTCGAAGCTGATATTGCTGCCATAAGGCGTACCCGTGCTTTGGGCGGTCAGCACGAAGGAACTGTCGACACAACGGGCGATCGCCTGGTTGGGAAACAGCCGCGGCCTGGGCGGTTCGGGTTGTACGTTTACCTCGGTGGAACCCTGGTTTGAAATGCAACCGTTGGCATCGGTGACAATTAGTGTGTACGTACCGTTATGAATAGTACATACTTTCGGGATAACCGGCTGTGGCAGGGTGGAAAACAGCTGGCCGTTTGGCCCGGTCCATTTGTAAGTCAGAGGGCCGTTGGGGGGGAAGACAGAAGCCTGTAGCAGGGCGTCGGTGGAACAGTTTGTGCAGGCGGGGGCGGTATTGGTCACCGAATTGATGACCGGCGGCGCTGCTACCAATACCGGCACTTCTGCCGTGTTGGTGCAGTTGTAATCGGTACTCACCGTGACAGTGTAGTTGCCGGTAGCCGGAACCATAACTGTTTGATTAGCGCCTATGCTGCTGTAACCGTTCGGGCCGCTCCAGGTATAGGTCACGTCGGACGCCGTGGAATTGGCATTGAGTTGAAGCGTTTCCCCCTGACAAACCGGTGAGTCGGAACCGGCTGAAATATCCGGCTGGGCCTGAATATCCACCTGTTTGGGGTCGGACAGGTCCGACAAGCAGTTGTCCTGCAAGATTTGCAAACGCCATAAGCCCGCATGAACATCCGAAGCGGCGGGGAAGAGCAGCAGGGAGTTGAAATACGTCGTATCGACGGTGGATTGCGGTGAAAGCCAGCGGTACTGTGCCGCGGTCGGTTCATTCATGCAAACCAGCAAAATCGAATCGCCGGCACACACCAGGGTATTGCCGGAAATAACCGGTTTGGAAGGTTTCATTCGAACCGTGACCATGGCCGTATCGGGCAAGGAAGCGCAGCCGTTGACGGAAACCGTCAAAGTATAAGCGCCTTCATTGATTTCCTGGGCGCAGGAATTGACCAGCGGGCTTTGTCCCGTACCCGTCCACCCCGGCCCGGCCCAGGAATAGGTCACGTTTTGCCCCGGCTGGGTAGCGGCGGTCAGGAGTATCGGTTCGCAGGGGCATACGGAAATAAGGGGCTGGGTGATGGTTGCCGCCGGGCGTTGCTGCACGGTAATATCTTTTACGGTCGACGGCAGGGAAGCGCAGCCGTCGGCCACTACTTTTACAAAATATTGATGCGTGCCGGGCGCCGGCGCAACCACCACAAACAGCGGGTCGGGCGTACTGCCGAGCAGGACGGAGTTGGCCGGCGTACCGGAATACCAGTTGTAGGTAACGACGTTGCCCGCAAACTGCTGGCATTTCAGCGTCAGGTTTGATCCTTCACAAAGGTTGTTGGGCACATCCGGCAGGAATTGCGGTTGGGTGGGCAGGTTGGACAGGTCTACTGCCAGCGTGGCAGCCGAAGTGCAACCGGTAGGCCCCGTGACCGTGATAACGTAAATGCCATCCGAAGCGTTGGTGATGAACGGATTTTGTTGAAAGGAGACGAAGCTTGTACCCGACCATTGATAGGTTTGGCCCGCCGTCGGTTGGGGCGGATTGGCCAACAGTTGGATGGTGGCGCCTTCGCAAGCGTTGTTTGGCGTATAGGAGGGTTGAAAGCCGGTGGTACGTACCTGCACGGTGCCGGTACAGGCGGCCGAATTGCCCGAAGTATCGGTCGCCGTGAGCGTAACGGTGTACAGGTTGTTCGGCGGGGTAGCGAGGTTGCAGGTAAAACTTGTTTGCGACAGCTGGAACGATAGCTGCGAGCAGTTGTCGCTGCTGCCGTTGTTCAGTTCCTGCGGTTGCAGGTTGTAGGGTACCATCCCGGACAGGTTGGTGAAAATAGTGATCAGCGGGTGGCATTTTGCCTTGGGCGCCACCGTGTCGCGAACCGTCAGCGCGTAGGATACCGAACCCAGGTTGCCGCTGTCGTCCGACACCGAATAATGTACCGTATAATTGCCCGGAGGCAGGGACACAACGGTCTGGTTGTCGCTCAACTGACCCGATTGTACGGGCACTGCACCCCTTCTGATTTCATATTGCACAACGGCATAATTGTAACACAATTCCACCTGTACTGTGCTGATGCCGTCAAATTTGTTGGCGTCGAGTGGGCCGCAGGGATTGATAAAATCGCTGAAATTGACGATGTCGCGATTGGCTTTCAGAACAAATCCGGCCGAGTTATTGCCCGTGGCCCAGCTGTTGATCTGGTTGGCCGTGACCGGGATAACGGTTTCGTGCACGTTGGCGCATTGCCCGCTGGTACTGATCGTGGTAGTGGAAAGGAAAACGTTCTGCTCGTCGAATACGTTGAAAAATTCTCCAAACTGGCCATTGTCGCCCAGGTGCCGGATTTTCAGCGTTCCGCCGGCAACGGCGTTGGGCACCAGACCGGGAATAGTGAGGGTAATATCTTTGGGAATATCCTGCAGGCTGTTGACATCCTGCATAAACTGCACCGGCGTTGCCGGTGAAGATTGGTCGAAGTCGGCCGTGAATGAACAGTTTTCCGACAGGCCGGGGAAAGGCAAAACAACACTCGCCGTGCAGTTGCTGGCGCCGACGTAGGCCGTAATGGGCGCCGGGGCCGTAACCAGGGGCGGTTCCAGGTCTTCTATGCGGACGATCGTGGTAGCCGTGGAGGAGTTGCCGGCACAGTCCGTGGCCGTATAGACAACCACGTGATCCCCCGCATTTAAAAATAAACTACCGGACGGCGGATAACCCATAGGGGCGCCGTTGTCTACAACGCAGGTAATGCTCAGCGGCAATTGTTGCGTGGCGGCCGGATAGCGGAGCGTAGCCCGGGCGCGGTTGCCCGGGCAAATGGCGTTGCAAGCCTCGTCCCCCTGGCCGTTCGGCGAGAGGATGATCGTCACATTGCCGTCGGCCAGCCAGGTATTCAGCAAGGATGCCGGCAGGGTAAAAGTGGTGTCGCCGCTGGAGCCGCAAAAGCCACTCACCAGCTTTGTGCGGCCGATGTGATACCCGTCTTCGCCCCAGATTTCAAAGGTCTCGGAAGGCATTTTCGAGTCGGCATTATCCAGGGCAATCGCCAGCGTGGCATTGCCGGTGACCGGGGCGCCGGGCGGGAGGTTGGGCGACGACCAGGAAAAAACCACCGTATCAACGGGCACGTCGAAAACGGGCGATCCGTTAGGGGTCAGTCCCACGGTATCGCGCAGGACGACATCGTTTTGCAGCGAAGTACAGTCGTCAAAAACCGACAACAGGGAGGGAATCACGGTATTTGCGCCGCAGGCGCCCGGTTCATTGGGTATTTTTACGGTGTCTTGAGCCACAATTTCCGGTCCGGCGTTATCCTGCACCGATATGGCTTGGGTGTACGTCCGGCTGTTGCCGCAATTATCCACCGCGGTCCATTGGCGAATGACCATATAATTGGTCCAGTGGGCGCAATTGGCCGGGTTGGGGTCTTTGATCTCTGTTTCCGAAAACAGGATGTCCACCGCTTCGTCGCAGTTGTCGGCGCCGCCCATAGTGTTGGGCGCCGGGGGCGCCGGAATGGCATTACATTCCACCCAGATATTGCCCGGAACGGTGGCCAGCGTTGGTTTTACCGTATCGATAATGCGAATGTCCTGTGAAAAGTAACCGGTATTGCCGCAAACATCCGTACTGGCCCAGGTCAGGGTCAGGGTGTAAGAGTCGGGGCAGTCGCCCGCGGTGATTACCTGATCCTGCAGAACCGGCGCCGAGGCGATACCGCTGCACACGTCGGTGGCTGTTGGCGGCGGCATGAGCGGCGGCGTTCCGCACACGTGGCTGGTGTCGGTAAATCCGCCGAGGAGCGGCGGGATGTTATCCACCACGGTAATGATCTGCTGGGCGGTGGAAGTGTTGCCGCAATCGTCGGCGACGGTAAAAATGCGGGTGATGGTATAAGTGTAGTGCCCGCAGGAAGCGGGGTCGGGATTTTGGTTGGAAACGTCGGTAAATGTCAGGTTTGCAATATTGCCGCAAATATCCGCGGCCGTCACGCCCTGCCCCAAAACAGGCGCCGGCGGCGGGGCAAAAGTATCGCAACGGATCGTAAGCGGCGGCGGAACGAGGGTGATCACTGGTTTGGTGGTGTCCAGCACCACAAATGTTTGTAAGGCCGTGGCGGTATTACCGCAGTCGTCGGTGGCCGTCCAGATGACCTGCAGGGAGTATGCATCCGAGCAGACCGGGTTGACGATCTGAACCGTCGAGCTGAGCGCCGCGGAAGCGTCGCAGTTGTCCGAGACGTTTGCCGCGGGAAGCGGCGGATCAACATTTGGGCAATAAAGCGTATCCACCGGCTGAAGGCCGGCAAAAACGGGCGGCGTAACGTCGGTAATGCTGAACCGCAAGGTGACGGAGCCGGTATTGCCGCAATCGTCGGTTGCCCGGAAGGTGACGTCGGCGTACCACTGACAATCATTGGCTGCAACGACGGGGTAGGGGCCGGTATTGAACTGCCCCGTTCCTGTTTGCCCGTCGGAACTGCTCCAGGAAAAGTTGGTCCAGGTGTAACCGGAACAAACATCGGTGGCTGTCGCGTTACCCTGATTGTTGATCCAGGCGATCAGGGCGTTTTGGTCATTTCCGCCGCCGCACTCCTGTGCGACGGGGTTGCCGCTGACTACCGGGGCGACAGTGTCGATCACGCCGAAATCCGCATTGCCGATCAGGGCGGTATTGCCGCAGGCGTCGGCGGCGTAAAAATCCACACTGACCACGCCGTGTACTTTCGGGTAGGTTTGGCTGCCGATCTGTTGGTCGCCGCAACCGCCTGAAAAGGAGTTCAGAAAGGCCGTCACCACCTGGGCGGAATCGGCAGCGACGCTATCTATTCGCATAAAATAGCTCAACTGCGGATCGGGCGTGCAGGAGTCCCTGGCCGTCAGCCTGGCCCGCCGGTGTATCCAGTCGCCCAGGGCGAACAGGTAGTTGGGGCCGGCCGGCGAACAGTATACCACGCTGTCTTTTGGCGCCGTCACGACATCCGGGCCCTTGTTGTCTGTCACCGTAAATACAGCGGTTCGGGTCACAAAAAAACCGCAGCTGTCGGTGGCGGTGAACGTCACGGTAAGCGGCGGCGGGCAGCTCCCGCTGATGGCAGGTGGGGCATTGTTGGCGTAGGATGCTATGCCCGAAGGGTCCGAGGCTTTAAAAGCAGCCATTTGGGCGGCCAGCCAGGCGGGAAACGCCGTCGCGGTTTGGGTGCAGGGGGTGGAACCGTTTTGGGGAGCCGTTGTCACCGTTGGCGGGGAATTGTCCGGCTGAATAACGATGGTTTGGGTAAAAAAGCCGGTATTGCCCGAAGGATCGGTGGCGACCCAGGTGCGCGTGAATGTGCCGCCCTGGCAAAGGGCCGGCGGGGTGGTTTGGGAGAAGGTGACCGTCGGCGCCGGGGAACTGCAACTGTCTGTTGCCGTGAGTGTGGGCGGCAGCGGCACCTGGCTGATGGAAGCGTATTCCACCATGGCGGGCAATCCGCCCGTGACAACGACCGGGTGGGTAGTGTCGACAATGGCAATGAAAAAGTCGAACAAGGCCGTGTGCCCCTGGTTGTCGGCTACTTTCCAGTACAGGTGCGCCGTTTCCAGGTAATTCCAAGAATCGGTAAGCTGAAACCCCGAAGCGACGGGATCAAATTCAGATTGCGTAATGGTTGCGCCGGAAGTGGAGCCTACGACCGGGGTACCGATATTGCCGGCCAGCACGGCGGTACAGGTGGATGGACTGACGATGATGGAATGGGGCCCCGGATAACTAAACGTGAAAAACCCCTGCTGTGCATGCGCACCGGGCAAGGTCAACCAAAGGAGAAAGATAAAGTTGCAAAAACCAAGCACCACCCGCCAGTGCATGCGTAACCGGTTTTTCATACCAACATGTTTGAGGCCCGGCAAGCATGGGACCGCCGGATTGTGTCAAGGGATAAAATTCAACTTCCAAGGATTATTGATTAAAAGGATTAACCGAAGCGGGAAAAAATTAGTTTTGAGTTTTGAGTTGCATGTACTCTTCGTGCCTCAACCTATTCTTCATTGCTCAACTTCTTGTCTTTCACATTTTTATCGAGAAAGGCGTTGATGTCGTCGATATTATACTCTTTGATGATCTCACCCATTTCATTCACCCGGATATCCATAGTTTTGAGGTCCTGGTGGAGGGGCTTTTTCGGGGTGTCAGACTTTGGTTTATTCTTTTTTGCCATGACAAATCGATTCAAAAGTAAGTAATATCCCGAAATTGGTAGCCATCCGAGGCCGAACAAGTGAATGTTTTGGCCGGTACTATCATTTACGGGGGTATTTTAGCCGGCTGTTTCGGCCATCGCGCGGTTGAAATGGTCGGGCGCTTCAGCCAGGCGGCGGGCGCTTTCTTCCCGCCCCAAAACTACGGCCATATCGAATACGGCAGGCCCTTTCATCGTTCCGGCCAATGCCAGCCGGAGCAAAGGCAGTATTTCGCCGGGTTTCAGGCCCTGATCCTGAATGAACTGTTTGACCTGCTCTTCCAAAGTTGCCGCTTCGTAAGGATTAGTCCGGCTAACGATCCCGGCCAATGCTTCCAGCGCCGGTTGAAAACCCGGGTTCCATTTTTTCCGGATCGTTTCTTCGTCATACACCTGAACGGGCCCGAAGAGATAAGAGCCTTGCTCCACGAAATCGGGCAAAAATGTGGCCCGTTCTTTCATCAGGGCTGCCACTTTGGTCAGGAAAGGCAGGTCGGAGCGGTAGCCGCGGGCCGCGGCGAGGGGTTGGATATGCGCGGCCAGCGCGGCGTTGTCGGCGGCATGAATGTAGCGCTGATTGAACCATTTGGCCTTTTCATAATCGAAACGGGCGCCGCTTTTGCCGATGTGTGCCAGGGAAAAAGCCCGGATCAGTTCGTCCATGCTGAATATTTCCTGGTCGTCGCCGGGGTGCCAGCCCAGCAGGGCCAGAAAGTTGATGGTGGCTTCGGGCAGGAAACCCGTGTCGCGAAAACCGGTAAAGCTGTCTTCCGGATTTTCCGCTTTCCAGGGCAGCGGAAAGACCGGAATACCGAATTTGGCGCCGTCGCGTTTGCTCAGTTTGCCATTGCCCGCGGGTTTAAGGATAAGGGGCAGGTGGGCAAATTGCGGCATGGTGTCCGTCCAGCCGAAGCCGCGGTACAGCAGCACGTGGTGCGCCGTGCTGGGCAACCATTCCTCGCCGCGGATCACGTGCGTGATGCGCATGAGGTGGTCGTCCACGATATTGGCCAGGTGATAGGTAGGCATGCCGTCGGCTTTTAGGAGCACTTTATCGTCCAGTTCGCTGCTTTGGAACACCACATCGCCCCGGATAAGGTCGCGTACAAGGATATCTTCCCCGGGTTCCACTTTCAGGCGGATGACATGGTGTTCGCCGCCGGCCAGCCGGCGTTGCACTTCTGTGGCCGGCAGGTTCAGGCTGTTTTGCAGCGTCCGGCGGGTATGAAAGTTGTAGGTAAAATTTTCGGCGTTCTGCCGGGCATTTTCCAGCGCTTCCGGCGTGTCGAAGGCGTAGTAAGCATGGCCGCGCTCCACCAGTTCGCGGGCATATTGGCCATACAGGTCTTTCCGGTCGCTTTGGCGGTAGGGTCCGTAATCACCGCCAAAACCCAGGCCTTCGTCGGGTATGAGGCCTGTCCATTTAAGCGAATCGATAATATATGCTTCGGCGCCGGGCACATAGCGGTTCTGATCCGTATCTTCGATGCGCAAAATAAAGGCGCCGCCGTGGTGGCGGGCAAAAAGGTAGTTGTATAAAGCGGTGCGGACGCCGCCGATGTGTAAGGCGCCGGTGGGCGAGGGAGCAAATCGAACGCGTACAGACATGTTTGCTTCGGAGCAGATCAGGGCCGTTTCAGCGGGATAAAGGGGCCCTGCACAAATTTTGACCGGTTAAAAAATAATTTTCAGGTTTCACAGTTTGAGCCATTCGGCCCAAGGGATTGCAAAAGTAGGGCTTTTTTGCTTTGACGCCTGTTGAATATCATATATTAGAATGATGTATTTCGTTAAAACGCCAAAACTTGTACAGGCGCTGATGCCCGCTTACCTTTGGAATGTTCCAACGGAGGAGAAAATTTTATACCTCAGCTTCGACGACGGACCCATCCCCGAAGTCACACCCTGGGTGCTGGATACGCTGCGCGCCTCCGGCGCAAAAGCTACTTTTTTTTGCGTCGGCGAAAATGTGCAACGCCATCCTGCCATTTTCCGGCGCCTGCTGGCCGAGGGCCATTCGGCGGGCAACCATACCTTCAACCACCTGAACGGCTGGCATACCGACAACCGGGCTTATTTCAACAACATCCGGCATTGCGCCCGCCTGGTGCGGAGCAACCTGTTTCGCCCGCCTTACGGACGCCTGCTGCCCGCCCAACGCGCTTTTCTGGAGCGCCATTACCATATCGTGATGTGGGATGTGCTGAGCGGCGATTTCGATGCCCGCATCAGCGCCGAACAATGCCTGGAAAATGTGCTGCATCACGCCCGGCCCGGCTCTATTGTCGTGCTGCACGACAGCCTGAAAACGGAGGCTAAACTGCGTTTCGTGCTGCCCCGCCTGCTCGATCATTTTGCCGGGGAAGGCTATCGCTTCGACGCGCTGCCGATGCAACGGCCGGTGGAGCCCTCTTCGTTGGGGTACCGGGCGAAACAAATATTTAAAGTCAAAATGTAAAAGTTTTGATTTTAAACACTTTCCAGATGATGCTTCAGGTGCCGCACATAGTCCTCGGCCAGCATTTCAAGCGTCCAGATTTCGGGGGCTTCCGGTGAACCCATTCGGCAGGTGAGCCGCCAATCCCGGGCTGCCATTTGTTTCCAGATATGGGCAAGATGCCGGTTGAGCAGTACCCAAAGTTGCAGCAGATCGGCCGGGGGATAATCCAGGTAGTTTTGCAGGCGCACCCAGTCGTCCTGCCGGTACAGGATATGTACGGGTTGCGTTTCGTGTTGCGCGCGCACAAAACGCTGGATATTGTTCTGTGCAGAATCGACCAGGTGGCCGATAATCTCCTTCGGGCTCCATTTGCCCGGGGCAGGCCGGGCCGCAAACGCGGTTTCCGGAACGCTTTTGAGCAGGTCCGCCCGGCGCCCGACGGTATCGGTTAATTCGTTGATCAGGTATTGCATGCTGTTTATGAAGCCGTTGTGAATCCGGAAGAAAAATGCCTCAGTCCACCACTGTCACGTCCCCTTTCATCAGCACCTTTTGTCCGTTGAGCAGCAACACCTCGGCATACCAGACGAAAACGCCGGGATTCACGAGTTTGCCGCGGCAGTAGCCGTCCCAGCCCTGTTTTTCGTCGTTGGGCTGGATGTCTTTTTTATAAAATACCACGTTGCCCCATCGGTCGTACACCTGAAAGTTATTGATGCGGTCGACGGTATTGTCGGCGGCAAAAAGCAGGAAGCGGTCGTTTTTGCCGTCTTCTTTGTTGGGGCTGAAGGCGTTGGGCGCCCAAAGGCGCGGGTCGCCTATCCGGATGACGATGCTCGAACGGTCTTCGCAGCCGTACCGGTTGATGACCGTGACGGTGTATACTATGTCGGCATAAGGATCGATGATGACCTTGAACAGGTTGTTCGTTAGCGTCAGGTGTTCTATGGGCGACCAGATCACCGTGTCTATTTCACTGTAGGGCACATCGATATAGGCGGTGAGGGTAGCAGAGCCCCCAAAATCCAGGTCGATGTCCGGCCCCAGTTGCACATTCAACCCGGGCAGTTCGGGAAAATCGAGCGTATCGGCGTATTCGCAGCCGTTGGCATCCTGAATGACCAGGTTGTATTGTCCGGGATGCAATTGGCCGAACTGGCTCGATGTGCCGAATGTGTTGCCGTTATCCAGGGAAAACACAAAAGGGCCGGTTCCGCCTTGTACTTCTTCCACACGCACCATGCCCGGTTTGCCATCGCAGCCGGGCGGATCGGTGAACATTCTGATTCCGGTCGGATAATTGGTGTTTTCCGAAACAATAGTCAGGTCAATGGCAGTGCAACCGTTCTTCGTATCGGTGACCTGCAGGAAATAAACGCCCGTGGCGTCAACCAGGAGAGCGGATTTGGTAGAATCGGACCGCATATTGCCGTCGGTAGTGCTCCATAAATAGGTAATGCCGGGGCCGGAAGAAGAACCTTCGGCCTCCAGGTATCCTTCAACTACCGTGCAGTTCAGTTCGAATGCCGGACCCGCCTCTGCAAGCGGAGGCAGGGTGTCCTGCGAAACAGTGGCCGCCGCCGCGGAAGAGCAGCCGTTTACGACATCAAACACATCGAGGCGGTATTGGCCAGGCCGGTTGACCGCCGGGGTCAGGGTGCCTGCGCCTGAAATAATACTGGGGCCGCTCCAGGTATAGGAAAATCTGCCGCCCTGTGCGCTGCCGCTGCCGTCGAGCGTCACTTCTTTCACGACACAGGTGAGCGGCCCGGGTTGCGCCACAGTCGCCTGTGGTTGTTGCACGTCGACCGGCACAAGGAACCCGGCAGTGCCGGTACAGCCGTTAAAGGAATCGGTGACGGTGACCCGATACCATCCTCCGGCGCTGACCACCGGTTCGGGGCCATCGGCGCCTGAAACAATGGTTCCGCTTTGTGTTGACCATTTATACAAAACATTTTTCCCGCCGGCGGAAGTGGCAATGGTTTTCAGGCTGATCTGTTTGGTCGCACAGGTAAGCGTGTCCGCATCGCCGGTAAGCACCGTCGGAGGCTCGACATTTTGATAAACAGCGGCTATGGCCCCGGCCGTACAGCCGTTGAGCGTATTGGTCACGATCAACTGATAATCGCCCGGGGCCGTGACAGTGGGTGTCAAAGTGCCCGCGCCCGCCGTGATCTGGCCGTTTGTGGTCAGCCATTGGTAGGTGTTGTTACCGTTCGAATCCTTGTCCATACCCTGAAGCGTCAGTTCGGTGACAATGCAGGTGAGTATGTCCGGCGCGACTACGTCCGCCGTCGGCGTATCCATATCCTGCCCGGCTGAGACGCTGGCCGAATTGGTACAACCATTCTGCAGGTTGGTGACGATAAGGGTATACAGTCCCGGTATGGCAATAAGCGGGTTCAGGGTATTTTCGCCGGACAGGATCAGGCCGTCGGGGGTATCCCAAAGGTAGTTGAAGCCGGCGCCGGTACTGCTGCCGCTGCCGTCGAGCCGTTGTTCCGGCGTGTTGCAGTTGAGCATAACGGGGCTGCCGGCATTTACCGTTGGCGCCAGCGTGTCCAGTGCCACGGCAACGCTTGCCGTGGCGGTGCAAAGGTTGAGGGTGTTGGTTACCGTCAGCAGGTAGCTGCCGGCAGCGTTGACGGTCGGGACAGGCGTGTCGGCGCCGGAAAGGATATTGCCGCCGTTTTGAGCCGTCCATTGATAGCTGAACAGCGGACCGGCGCTGCTGCCCGCGGCGAACAGGGTCACTTCATTCACAATACAAGTTAGCGATGCCGCCGAATCGGCCGCGGCAAGGGGCGGGTCTGTATCACGGGTCACCATAACCTCGGCCGTTGCCCAGCAGTGATTCGCGGCATTCGTGACCGTAAGTAGGTATACACCCCGCGCGTTGATCACCGGATTCAGGGTTTGGGCGCCTGTCAGGATGTTGCCGTCTGCCGTTTGCCAGTCGTATTGCGGGTTGGGGCCAGCATTGGAGGCGCTGCCCACAAGCCCAAACATATCGACGGCACAGTTCAGTTGGGCTGCCGGGGCGATCGCGGCCGTTGGCAGCGTTGTATCCTGACCAACGGTCGCCGCGGCCGCGGCGGTGCAACCGTTGATAAAATTGGAAATAAGCAGTTGATAATCGCCGGGTTGATCCACTACCGGCGCCGTTCCGAACGCGCCGGAAAGAATATTGCCATTGGCGGTCGTCCAGGCATAATAAAACATCGGCCCGGCGCTGCTCCCCGCGGCGCTCAGGGTTACCTGTTTGGTTTGACAATTGATCATGGCCGGCGGGGCAATAATTGCCTGCGGCGGCGTAATATCGCGGATCACCGTTACCGAATCGACCGTGCTGCAGCCATTGGAAGGGTTGAATACCGTCAGCGTATACATCCCCGGCTCATCCACAACAATCTGTGTGCCGCCGCCGCCGCTAACGATATGCCCACCCGCCGAGGCGGTCCATTGGTAGGTATAGTTCGGGTTGGCCGCGCCGCCACCCAGAGTCAGGCTGTCGAAGACGCACGTCAGGGCCATGTCAGGGCCGGCCTCCGCTTGCGGCGAATCCATGTCGAGCAGGATCAGCACCGACGCAGTCGACGTGCAGCCGTTGCGGGTATCGGTCACGATGATCGTGTACTGGCCGGAACGGTCCACTTCGGGCGACAGGGAATTAGGCCCGCTCAGGATATTTCCGGTGAAAGAAGTCGTCCATTGATAGGAGAAAAACGCTCCCTGGCTGGAGGCACTGCCGTCGAGCGACAACACGGGTACCGCGCAGGACAAAACTGCAGGTGCGCCGGCGTCGGCAAGCGGCGGATCGAGGTCTTGTCCCACGTTGACCGTGAACTGCGCCTCGCAGTTGTTGGCCGTGTTTAAAATTCGCAGCATGTACTGACCCGGCGCATCTACTTCGGGAGTCAGGGTATTTGTGCCCGATAGAAAATGGCCATTGGCCGTCTGCCAGTTGAATTGAAAATTAACTCCGGAACTGGAAGCCGTGCCGTCGAGCTGAACCGATTGCGCGACACAGGTCAGCATGGCAGGCGGCAGTATCGATGCGACGGGCACGTTCACGTCTTTCGTCACCTGTACCGTGGCGCTGGCCGTGCAATGGTTCGAATTGTTGGTCACGACGAGTTGGTAATCGCCGGGCGCGTCCACCAGGGGCGTAAACGTATTGGCGCCAGAAACAATACTGCCGTTTGTCGTCAGCCATTGTATACTGAATCCCGGGCCCGTGCTGCCGCTGCCGTTCAGCGAAACCGAGGTGTTTGCGCAGGTGATCAGTCCAGGCGCCCCGGCATTGGCAGCCGGCGGTACTTTATCTTCCGAAATGGTCACGGCATCGGAAGCGGTACAGCCGTTGTCCGTATTAGTCACCAACAGGGTGTACGTGCCGGGTTGATCTACCACGGGCTGTAAAGTATTGTTTCCCGAAACAATATTGCCGCCGCCGGAGGCCGTCCACAAATAGATGAACTCAGGGCCCGTACTGGACATACTGCCGTCGATTTTTAGTTCGGTAATGCCGCAATTCAGCAAACCTGCCGGGCCGGCCTCGGCCACCGGGTCTGTCAGGTCGGAGCCTACCAACACGCCGGATACGGCCGTGCATCCGTTCGTGATATCCGTCACCACGAGGCGGTACAATCCCGGTGCATTCACGACCGGCGCAATAGTGTTGGGGCCCGACACGATACCGGGCCCGGTCCAGGAGTAGGTAAAATCCGCCCCGGTACTGGAGGCGCTGCCATCGAGCGACAGCTGCTGGATCGCACAGGTGAGCGTGTCGTTGGGGCCGGCATCGGCTTTGGGCACACCCACGTCGGCGGGCACCGTTGTGGTGGCGCTGGCGGTACAGCCGTTGAGGCTGCTGGTCACCACCAAACGGTACGTACCGGCGCTGAGCACCACGGGGTTGAGGGTGCCCTGACCCGAAGCAACAGCACCTGCCGGCCCGATCCAATTGTAGGAAAATCCGGCGCCCGCGCTCGACCCCGTGCCATCCAGGGTGACACTGTTGACGGTGCAGGTAAGCGGAGGCCCGGGCGAGGTAACGGCAACAGGGGGTGTAATATTCTGCCCTACCGTTACCGCGGATGAGGCCGTGCAGCCGGATTGTTTGTGCACCACGATCAGTTGGTAACTGCCCGGCGCGTTCACTACCGGGAACAGGGTATTTGCGCCGGACACAATTTTTCCGTCCTGCGTGTACCATACGTAGGCATACGCCGTACCCAGGGAAGAGCCGCTGCCATTGAGGGCCTGCTGTTTGATGGCACAGGTAAGGTCTTGTGCGGTAGCGGTGTTGGCTACCGGTATGACTTTCAATTCGGAAACGGTAATATTTGCCGCGGCAGTACAACCATTCTCCGCATTGAGAATAGTCAGCGTATAGGCGCCCGGCTGATCGACGGTGGGCGTAAGGGTGTTCTGGCCGCTCACGAAATTGCCGTTGGGGGTAGCCCACTGATAAAGGTAGGGACTGCCCGACGACGAGCCGGCGCCGTTGAGTTGCAATTGCACCGTCGCACAGGTGAGCGGGGCGGCGGGGGCGATGGCGGCTACCGGAGGAGTAATATCCTGCGTCACGGTGACGCTGGCGCTGGCGGTACAGCCGTTCAGTTGATTGCTCACCACCAATTGATAAGTACCCGGTTCGTCTACCTGGGGCAAAAGCGTGCCCTGGCCGCCGGCGATATTTCCGTCAGCGGTACTCCAGGCGTAAGTGATGTTGCCCCCCACGCTTGAACCGACTGCATTCAGCGTCAACGATTGGGTGACGCAGGTGAGCGGCGCCGCCGCCGCAACCGCGGCCTTCGGGAGAATGATCAGACTGATCACATCGGCGTCATCGGAGGCGGTGCAACCGTTTACCGTGTTTACTACTACCAGTGTGTACCGGCCGGCGGCATTAACCACGGCGTTATCGAGCGTTTTGGAACCCGAAAGGATACTCCCCGGATTGGCTACCCACTGATAGCTGATGCCGGCGCCGGTCGTGGAGCCTGTGCCGTCGAGTGTAGCCGTGGGATTGGGACAGGTCAGTTGCTTGTCGGCGCCGGCAATAGCCGTTGGCGTGTTGAAGTCGGCGCTGATCGTTACGGTGCTTTGCGCGCTGCAACCATTTTGAGCGTTGCTGGCTATGAGGGTATAAGTGCCCGGCGCATCAATCACCGGGTGCAGCGTATTGGCGCCGCTGACAAAGTTACCGCCGTTGGTTTGCCAGTTATAAGTTATCTGCGGGCCGGCCGATACGAAGCCATTGAGCGTCAGTTGAGGGCTTTTACAATTCAAAGTCGCATTGGCGCCGGCATAAACGTACGGCGGGGTGCTGTTTTTCAGTACCGTCACGCTCGCGGTTGAAGTGCAACCACTCGACAGATTGGTAACGGTCAGTTTGTAAATGCCGGCTTTATCCACCACCGGGGTCAGGGAGTCGGCCCCGCTGACGATGTTGCCGGAATTGCTCGTCCATTGGAACAACAACGCCACGCCCTGCGATGCGACACCCGCCAGCAGCTGAACCACTGTGTCGGTGCAGGAGAGCGTTCCCGGCGGCGAAATAGTGATGACCGGGGCGGCGAAATTGCCGGTAATGTTCACCATGGACTGGCTGGAGCAGCCGTTCAATAAATTGGTCACGGTCAGCCGGTAATTCCCGATCTGACTGATCGTAGGTGTGTAGGTGTTTGCCCCGGTGACAATAAGCCCCGGAACGGCCGCCCATTGCACGGCATAGTTGGCGCCGGCGCTGCCCGAACCCTGGAGTTGCAGCGTTTTGTTCGCGCAACTCAATGACAGTGCAGGTCCGGCATTTGCCAATGGCAAGACCTGGTCGGCGCCGACGTTTACCGTCGACGTAGCCGAACAGCCGTTGTTCAGATTGGTTATTCGCAGGGTATAAACGCCGGCTTGAGTTACTACCGGGGTAAACGTATTTGCCCCATTGACAATGTTTCCCGGATTGGCAGTCCACTGAATGTTATAGCCCGGGCCGCTGTTGCCCGAACCCTGAAGTTGCGCCAGCGTATCGGCGCAGGTAAGCATTTGCGGAGGCCCGGCACTGACGAAGGGCGGATTCTGATCGGCGCTGACCGTGACCGTGGCCGTGCCGGTGCAGCCGGTGCTCAGTTGGGTAACCCTGAGGACGTAGGTGCCGGCTTTATCGATGGAAGGCTGGAGTGTATTGGCGCCAGCTACGATATGACCGTTCGGTGTGCTCCACTGGTAAGCAAAATCCGGCCCCGTACTGGTGCCGCCGCCGTTCAGCGTGATGACCGGCTCTTTACAACTCACCGGGCCGTTGACGGCGGCAACTACCTGAAAGGGTTGTACGATGGAGTCGCAGATCACCGCCGTGCAAGCCACCGCGTCGGTGACCGTGACGCAGTATTTACCTCCCGACAGGTTCAAAATGTCCTCCGTCAGGGCGCCGTTCGACCACTTGAAGGCATAAGGCGCCACGCCGCCCGTGACCGACAAGTTGATCGCGTCGGTGGCGGCGCCGGAGCAAAAAGCGGAGATCACGGTAGTGCTTAGTACAATGGGCGGCGGGGGCGCTATGGTGACGGTCATGGTGAAAGTACAGCCTTTGGAATCGGTCACGGTGATCTGATACGTCCCGACCGACATGCCTTGCACCTTGTGGCCCGATTCCAGACCATTCAGTACGCCGTCGTTGGTAATGGGGCCGTCCCACATCACGTCGAATTTCGGGGTGCCGCCGGTCATGACATACGTGATGCTGCCTTTCGTATTACCGGTGCAGCCGGGCCCTACCGGGTAGGCAGTCACGTAGAATCCGTCGCAGGAAACCGGGCTTGCCTCTGCCGTGGCCTCGTCGTCGTCCGGCAGGTTGTCGTCTTTGTCGTCTTTGTTGAAAGAACCGCGCACATCGCTGTCCACGTCTACCTGGTCGAGTTCGGTGATCTCGGCGCGGTTGATGAAATCGCCGCTTTCGTTGCTGCCCTGCAAAACGCTCGCTTTAAAAGTCAGCACGACCGTTTCGCCGGCGTCCAGTTGATCGATGGTCCAGATCAATACCGGGGCGCCGGTTTCCACCGGAATGATCATGGCGCCGGTACCCTTGGCGTCATAGCCCATAGTACCGGGTTGGTATGCAAATCCGGCGGGCAGGTAATCGGTCACGGTCAGGCCTGTGGCCGGCATGTCGGCATCGGCCGAGTTGGACAAGGTCAGGGTAAAATTTACCACGTTGCCGAATACCGGCTGGGTGTTATTAATGGTTTTGGTGAGGGAAACGTCGACCTGGCAGAGCGCCCCGGCCAGGCTGGCGAATGCATCGTACAGATCGCCGTCAAAGGTAAACGGGGCCGCGTTGTCGCCCAATACGATAAAGTCTGCCTTGGAGAGGTCCGCGGTTTCGGAATTGTATGCCAGGCTGTTTGCGCCATCCGTGATGGATTGCACGTTGGCAATCGGCACGTTCGGGTTGTTGAAGGCTACGACAAAAATATGCGCGCCTTTGGCTTTTATCGCGTCGGCGGCGGCGATGGCCGCGTCGAGCGCGCCGTTTACCGGCAGGGTAGGCTCGCCGTCGGTAAAAAACACGACCAGCGGGGGGGTTGGGTCGTTGGTGGCAATCAGACTATTGGCGGTGTTGAAGGCTGCCTGCCAGTTGGTCAGGCCGGCATAATCTTCCGGGTCGTAGGCATTGGCATCGTTCTGGTTGTTTTTTGCGGGGTAGAGGTAATTGTTCAGGTCGGCCAGATAACTGTTGTTCACCTGCTTGTACCCCGCTGCGCCGCCGATTACCGCCGGTTGGGCGCTGCTCGAAAATTCGACGACAGCCATTCTGGAGCCGGTGCTGTGAAAAGCCTGGGCAAAGGAATAGGCGGCGGCGCGCACTTTGGGGGAAATATTGGCGGAGCCGGTGGACTGGCCGGCAATGGACGGCGATTCGTCGAGTATCATTATGATATCGGTCGGGCAGCTCAGCGTCAGGTTGGGGTTGGGCACGTTCAACAGCCCTTCCGGCGAACCCGACCTCGACAAGGCCTGTCCGCTCAAGGGGCTGTCGCCGCGTTTCAGCACCCGGAAGAGCGGCGCCAAAGAGCCGTCAAACGGAGAAAGGACATCCGCGACCGGGTCAACGGTTTTCATTTTGCCGGGAGGTATGGTAGTCGATTGGGCCGTGAGCGGTGAGGCGGAAGCCAGCAAAAGAAAAAAATGAACCAGCAAGGTTCCTGAAGTCAACAAACCGGTCCGGCTTTTCGGGGTTGAACAATCGGTCATGGAAAAACTA
>CALEYM010000187.1 GCA_937926185.1 uncultured Bacteroidota bacterium
CAATATGCGCGATGGGAAAATGACGGTAAAGCCGGGCGACGACCCATTCATTCTGCATGAAGGCGTGTTTGTTCCGGACGGAATAACGGCCGAATTGGGTGGGGGGTTCGCTTCTCCAAATTAGATTTGGCGGAAGTTGAAACGAATGCGGGCGATCCCCGGCATTGCGCCGGGAATCGCCCGCTGTTGCCTGTTGTGTTGTTCCTGGCGGTTTAGAAATCTTCCAGTACCTGAACGTAGCCCAGTTCGACGAAGGCGCCGCTCGGAATTGCCAATGCCGGCGAAGTCTGCCGCAGGCTCAGAGTGAACACGACTTTGTACAAACCCACCGGCAGGTTCGCCGGCGTCGGGATGACCGTACTGTAGTTGTTCGTCCATGCCGGAATGTGGTTCACGACCGACGTTGCTTCGCTCGGCGCGCCTTCGTCGGCGCCCATACGTTCCAGGTAAATTTTGCAAACGTACTGGTGGTTGTTCATCAGCAGGCAGGCCCAACCCGTGGTGGTCCAGTCTACTTTGATGTTTACCTGTTGATCGCGGGTGATGATTTGATTGGTGGGACCGCCCGGCTTTGTGTAAAGCGGCGTGGCGTCGGCGGTTTCCGTGAAAAAATTGGCGCTGCCTGTCAGGTTGAAGGGAGGAGTGCCGACTACCTCGACATTTGAAAATGCTGGCATGATGCGTAATGGTTTTTACAAGCATCGCCGGATCAGGATTCAGCGACTAACCCGGCTTTACTTGTGGGTTTAGGATGGTTTGATTTTTAGGGACCAAAACAAAACTGCTGTTGGTCGTGCTGAATCACGCCACAAGTATGCAGGGGTTGAACTTAGTTTCTACTAAAAAAACAGTAAAGACCGAATAAAAAAAAACTTAATATTCGCTTAACCTTTTATATGGCCGCTTTTTCGAGCGATTTGGCCTTTCTTTTATCAATTTCCGTTAAAATACGCTGTGCCAGGCGCAGTGCTTCGTAGCCGTCTTGCAGGGAAACAACCGGCGGGCAGTCAGTTTTGATACAATCTGCAAACGATTCCAATTCCTGCTGAATGGCATTCACCGGCAGGGTTTCCGGCATTTGCAAATGCAGCCATTTTTTACCGGCGGCCGGGGTTTCAAATTCCATGAGTTGTTCCCGCGGGGGCAACGAGGGCGCATCCTGATCGAATAACCGTACGATCTGAGCCTGCTTTTCCAGAAAATCCAGGCTGATGTAAGCATCGCGTTGAAAGAGCCGCATTTTGCGCATTTGTTTCAGCGAAATGCGGCTTGCCGTGAGGTTGGCTACGCAGCCATTTTCGAATTCCACACGGGCATTGGCGATATCGGGAGTATGACTGAGCACGGCCACACCGCTTGCGCTCACGCGCCGGATGGGAGATTTTACCAGGTGCAGCACCAGGTCGATGTCGTGGATCATCAGATCCAGAATCACCGATACTTCTGTGCCCCGCGGTTGAAAGGCCGCCAAACGGTGGCTTTCGATAAACATGGGCCGCAGTTGCATGCCGTGCAATGCCTGAAATGCCGGGTTAAAACGCTCTACATGGCCGGCCTGTACTTTTACACCGTGAAGAGCCGCCAGACGCAATAATTCCCGCCCCTGGCGCAGGGTTTGGGTTATTGGTTTTTCCAGAAATACGTGTTTGTCTGCCCGGATAGCCCTGGCGGCCAACGCGTAATGACTCGGGGTGGGAGTCACGATGTCCACCGCATCCACCGCGTTCAATAGTTCGTTTACCGTTCGAAACCGGTGGGCTGAAAATTGGGTAGCGGCTGTCCGCGCATTGCGGTCGTCGGGGTCGTAAAATCCGGCCAGTTCCCATTGCTCCGTTGCCAGAATACATTTAAGGTGTATTTTTCCGAGATGGCCTGCCCCAAACAGGCCGATTTTGAGTTTTTTCATGGAAAATGCGGGGGAGTAATTATCTGTAATACATCAATACTGCGCCGAAAGCGGTGATCAGAGCGATCAGCACGGAAGCCATCTGAATGGAAAACCGAATATGCCGGATGAAGGATTCGATTTCCGGTCGGAATTGCGGATACCGGTTCAGTACTTCCGTTTCCAGTTTTTGGCGGTTGAAGAAATGCGCGGCGCCGAATTGTACGCGATTGCGTACCAGTACGCCGTACACTTTAAAAACCTTTGCCCGGAAATACAGATTGACAAACAGCATGGCCACGAAAAGGCCGATGATGATCGAGATCAGAAGCGCATACATGCCGCAAAGATAACGCTACTTGTTGCGTTTGCGTTTTTTATAGTTTTCCAGCACGAAAGAACCCAAACCCTGCAGGGAGGAGTAAAAGGCCTTGCCATTATTGGCTTGGGTGAAGTTTTCCACGAAGCGCACCAGGTAGGGGTCGTGAGCGATCATAAAGGTGGTGATTGGCACGTCCAGCTTGCGGCAGCGGAGGGCCAGATTCAGGCAACGATTGACAATTTTGCGGTCCAGCCCGAATGAGTTTTTATAATAGTTCTTTCCGATCTTGATGCAGGTTGGTTTGCCGTCGGTGATCATAAATATTTGTTTATTGGGGTTCCGGCGGCGCTTCAGAATATCCATGGCCAACTCCAGCCCGGCCACGGTATTGGTGTGGTAAGGCCCGACCTGCAGGTACGGGATGTCTTTCAGCTCGATGGGCCAGGCATCGTCGCCGAACACCAGGATATCGAGGGTGTCTTTTGGATAGCGGGTCTGAATAAATTCGGCCAGTGCCATGGCGACTTTTTTGGCCGGCGTGATACGGTCTTCGCCATAGAGGATCATGGAGTGGGAGATGTCGATCATCAG
>CALEYM010000188.1 GCA_937926185.1 uncultured Bacteroidota bacterium
GGTACAGTTAAACTACGGCAGCATCCCGAAAACACTACGTCAATACTACGGCAGGCACTACGGCAACCGGTTTGGCGGTACGGCAGATGTGCGTATTTTTACGGCGGGAGGAGCGGCGCCCGCTCGCACACTGTTTTATCATGTCGCACCGGACAATTCTACTCATTGTGGTTTTTCTCTTGTCACTACTATGTGCCACGAGACAAACTCACGCCCAGGTTTCCAACCTCGGCGCCCCGCCAGTGTTGAATTTTTCCAAAAAGGATTTCCGGGCGGGCACACAAATCTGGGATATAGCCCAGGACCGGTACGGCGTGATGTGGTTTGGCAACAACGACGGCTTGCTCGAATTCGACGGCATGCACTGGCGGCTGTATCCCCTGAGCAACGGCACCATTGTGCGCTCCGTAGCAGCGGCCGGCGATGGCAAAATTTACGCCGGCGGTCAGGGGGAATTCGGATATTTTGAACCCGATGCGGACGGGACGCTCCGGTACCATTCACTCAAAAAACTGCTGCCGGCGTCCGAACAACATTTCGGCGACGTATGGGACGTGGTTGTCCGCCCGGACGGCGTGTTTTTTCGCACGGATAACCAGGCGTTCCAATATCACCATGGGAAAGTCGCCGTTTTGTTCCCGGGCGGCAGGTCGCTGTTTTACATGGGTGAATGGAAGAGCAAATTGCTCGTGCAGGACAGCAGCGGCTCGTTTTATATTTTTTCAAACGACCGTTTGCGGCGATTAGAAAACCCTGCCGCTTTTCGCAACGGCAAAATTTCCGCTATCCTGCCCTACCACCCCGACACCCTGCTCGTTACCACCATACAGAACGGCATATTTTTCTGGGCGGGCAATACTTTCGGCCCCTGGCGCACCCAAAACGACCGTTTTCTGATCGACAACCGCATCTATTGTGCCGGCATGCTGCCCGACGGGAAAATCGCCCTCGGTACATCCCTCAATGGCCTGGTGACGCTCGACCGGAAACGCCGCATTTTTCAGCACCTGAACAAAAAAAGCGGCCTGCAAAACAATACTACGCTCAGCCTGTTCACCCCGCCTAATGGCAGCCTTTGGCTGGGCCTGGATAACGGCATCGATTTTGTCGATCTCAATGCTCCATTCACCACGCTGTTCCCCGACGGCGATTTGCAGGGCACGGGCTACGCCGCACAGGTGTTCAGGGGAAAAATTTATTTCGGCACGAATACGGGTTTGTACGCTACCGATTGGCAGGACTATTACCCGCCGGAGCAGCGGCAAAAATTCTCCCAGGTTCAACATTCGGGCGGCCAGGTCTGGAGCCTCAACGAACTCGGCGGACGGCTGCTGGCGGGGCACCATGAAGGCGCTTTTGACGTGGACGGGCTCGTTGCCCATAAACTGGCCAGGCTCCAGGGTACGTGGCGTTTTCTGGCCTTGTCGGCTGATGTGGCGCTGGCCGGGCATTACAGCGGCCTGGCCCGGTTCAATAAATCGGCCGGCGGCTGGTCATTCGACACCAAACTCGCCGGGCTTAACGAAAGCAGCCGCTTGCTGGCCCGCGACGAGCAGGGCGACATCTGGATGGCGCACCCCTACCGCGGCATTTACCGCATCCGGTTGCTGCCGGGTACGGATTCCGTTCAGGCCGATTTTTTCAACGGAAAACAAGGGTTGCCCTCCGATATGGGCAATCACTTGTTTCAACTGGGCGACGACGTCGTCTTTACCGGCGAAAAGGGCGTTTTCGATTTTGACCGCGCGCAGGAGCGTTTTGTGCCCAACAAAAACTTCAACCGGATTTTTGGAGAAAACACGCGCGTGAAATACCTGCGGCAGGATGAGCGCGGGAATATCTGGTATCTGACCGACCGGGAAGCCGGTATTTTGCGCGTCGAAAACGACGCCCTCGAAAAAAAAGTGCGCAAAATCCCGGTGCCTGAACTGACAGACAAACTCACCGGCGGCATGCCCTTTATCCTGCCCGCCGATGAACACAACGTGTTCGTGGCCACCGGCCAGGGCTTTATCCATTTCAACCCGGCAGCCTACACTTCCGCCGACTCGGCGCTGCGCATCGTGTGGCATGAAATCCGGCTCAAAAAGGATCGGGACAGCCTGCTTTTCGGCGGTCATGGCGCCCTTTCACCCGAAAAACCCGAACTCGCAAGCCGCCGGAATACGCTGAGGTTTTCCTTTGCCGCCACCGATTATCCCGGCGGCGAATCCATCCGCTATGCCCATTACCTGGAAGGCGCCGAGCGGGAGTGGTCGGACTGGAACGCGGCGCCAGAAGTCACCTTTAACAACTTAAGCCCCGGCGATTATACTTTTCACGTCAAGGCCCGGAACCAGCACGGTGTGGAAAGCGCCGTGTTGTCCTACCCGTTCAAAATTTTGCCGCCCTGGTACGCCAGTAACCTGGCCTACTTTTTTTACGCCCTGCTGCTGCTGGGACTTGTGCTCAGTGTTATTTACCGGCAATCCATTCGATTTGAGCGCGAAAAACAGGATATGCAAACCCGGCACCAACGCCGCGAAGAACAACACCAACTCCAGGTCCGCCTGTCGGAAGAAGCCATCAGCCGCCTGCAACAGGAAAAACTGGAAGCGGAAGTGCAGCATAAAACCCAGGAACTCGCCTCGGCCACCATGCACCTGGTGCAGAAAAACGAGATACTGAACGCGATCAGGGAACGCCTGGAAAAACTGGGCCAAAAGGCAGCTTCGCCGGCGGAACTCAACAAGGAAATCGGGCAGATCATCAAAGTGATGGAACAAGACTCCAGCATCGACTCCGACTGGGAACATTTTTCGCAAAACTTCGACCAGGTGCACAGCGATTTCCTCAAACGCCTCGGCGAACAATACGCCCACCTCGGCCCCAACGATTTCAAACTCTGCGCCTACCTGCGCATGAACCTGTCGAGCAAAGAAATCGCCGCCCTGATGAACATATCCGTACGCGGCGTGGAAGCCAGCCGCTACCGCCTGCGCAAACGCCTGGGGCTGGATACGGAGACGAATCTGACGGAGTTTCTGATGCGGTTTTGATGAAGCCCCATTCGAGCGGGCAAAAAAAGCCCGCCCTGTTATTACTAACCGGACGGGTAAAGGTCATGTTATGATTCTTTGTTCCAGAGAGGCATACCCCGACACCCAGACAGCTCCCGGCCTTCGAAGGCGGGCCGGATTACTTTTCGTCCGGGCCGGCATTTTAATTTGTACCAACAAAAATCGCCTTTCCTGCAATTAAAAAGTATAACGTTTTTTTCCATTACTTCCGGAGCTTTCAGTCGCCGAGCAATTGCCGGGCCTTTTCCAGCAACCATTTTCGCTCCGAAACGCCTTTATTCTGCTCAATACGCTGGAGCACGCGCCGGGCCCGCTCCGGGTTGCCGGGTTGAATATGACTCAACTGGAATAGCAGGTTGGCGAAGTCGCCGTTGCGCTCGCGCAGGGTGGGCGACAAAAATTTATGCGATGAACGGCTGAGATACATCCGGAAAGCGTCAATCTTATAAGACAGCAATTCGGAATTCAGTTCGTAATAGATGCGCAATTCGAGTCGCCGCGCCATCAGGTGGTAATCGACATAAGGAGAAACCTGTGGGATATAATCCAGGGCCTCTTCAAACTTGCCAATGGCAAAAAGATAACAGGCCATATTGGTGCGGTACAGGTCTTGCGCCGCGTTGTCGCCGAGAATGCGGTTTTTGTGCGATTCCAGGAATTCGGCCACCCAATCGTAATTTCGGACGATCAACCCATTAGTGACCAGGTTCAGCACCGCGCTGGGCGACAATTGGCCCTGTTTGCCTTCGAGATAAAGGATGCCGCGTTCGAGATTATCCCGCTGTATCTGGTGCAGGATAGGATAAAGGTCTTCCGCGCCCGAAGCGATCAGCAGCACGCAGATATTGCGCAAATAAGCGTAATACTGCTCCAGCATGCTCTTTTCCAGAAACGGTTCGTGCCGTTTCAGCAAATCGTTCAGGGCTTCAAATTCGGTCAGGGTAGGGCTTGGCGACTGCAGCAGGCAGAATATTTTATACTGGATAAGCAGGTAGCTGGATTCCTCCAGGTAGCGTTCCGGCAAGGGGCTTTCCCGCAGCGCCAGCGCTATGTCGTCCGAAATATCCAGGTTGGTCATTTTGCATTGCAGCAGAAAATAGTTCAGGTGCTCCAGGCGGTACAGGTGGTAAAACATGTCCAGGTTGTGGAGCACGGCGGGGATGTTCAGGTCGCCCTTTTTCCGGTTGTCATAACTTTGCTGTACGTGAATGGCGTGTTCGAGTTGAACCTGACGCAGGTAATGCGGGGCCGTTTTCCACTGACCGGCCGACCCGGCTGCTTTCATTTGCTCCAGCAAACGCTGATAATGCGATTCCAGGCCCTTGCCGCGCAGCACTTTTCCCCAGTCGAGCTCCGCCTGGAACTCATTGTCCGCCTGAAAATATTGCCGGGACAACAGGAAATTGCGGAGCAGTTTTTTCAACTCCACCAACAACTTATCAAGTTTGCCTTCCACCCAGGGCGTGCCGGGAAATATCTTTTGATACAAATCTTTTTTTTCAGGGGGAGGCGCTCCCGTTTGGTTTAAAACATTCAGGATGAGGCGCAACAACGCGGCCAGCTCCCCGGCGCTTTTTCCGCGATTGAAATACGGCGATGCCACGAATAATTCCAGTTCCTGCCGCTCTTCCGCGGACAGCAGCATGATCAACTCGATAACGAAACTTGATTTCATAATTTGTACCTGCTCCGAAGTGCCGGAAGTTGCGTTCAAAAGTGTTATGTTTTTTTGAAATACCCCGTCCTACTTTTGCCTCATCAAACAATTTTTCGTAAATAAAGGTATGTTATGAAGTACTTATCATTACAAATGTTTGCTTTAGCCACTTTGTATTTAAGCGCCTTTGGGCTGTGGAACGTTTCGGGCGCAAACGGCGCAAGCTTGGAGCCGGGATTCATAGCGCTGCAGGTAGATTCCAGCCAATGTAATGTGACGGCCCCGGGTAATTTCCATATTACTGAAATTGGAGCCGATTTCATTTCTACTGCCTGGGAACCGGTTCAGGGCGCGCAGGCTTACTATCTGAAGGTCGTCAATTCGAATACGTTGACCCCCGTGGCCGATACTATAGTGAGCAATACCCATGCTACCCTTCAGGTGCCGCCGGGCGGACCTTATGACCTGGTTCTCGCCGCGGTGGCGGAGGGTTGCCCGCCGAGCCGGAATAAAGCGGTTATACCTGACGTCCGAACGTTGATCGTCGATCTGATCGTTACCGGGAAAGTGATGCCAAGTACTGTTATCATGCTGCCCACAACGGACTGTTATGCGGAAGAAGTGCCTAGTGGCACTTTTTGGTTCAAGGTAAGAGCCGATAATTATACCCTGGGCAATTTTGAAATCAAATTGAACCCGGAGCAAGGCGAAAATTCCAGTTGTTACGTAAACCTGCCTGTTTCATTCGGTAAAGACCCCCGCAGCCAATCCGAGTCGTTACAAGCTTACATCCATGAAGGGAACAGCGATATCCCCCCCTGTGCAGAAGGGCTGATCGTCAGAATAAAGAATTTATCCCCGGAATTACATAACTTGTTCGACCTCTATTTCGAGGGCAGTTCTTACAACACCCTGAAACTCTGCGTAGAACCTTTGTCTAATATACCATACACATATTCACTGTGGAGGGAGATGTCAGAAGTGGAGGACGAAGATCAGGATGACCCGGAAGAATTACCAGGTGAAGAACAAGCCGAAAGGAATGCCCCTTCCTCCCAACTAAAAGAGACTATACCCGTTTCGATCCGGAATCCCTTTACAGAAAACCTGGAGATCAGCATGCCCGAGCCGCCCTCCGGCCCCATCGGTTTTCAACTGTTCGATCTGAACGGGGTCCCGGTGCTTGACCAACAATTTCCTGCCGTTCAGCAGTATAACCTCCCCACGGCCGGCTTGCCACCCGGCTTTTACCTCCTGCGCATCGACGCAGCCGGCGTAAGCCGGACGTATAAAGTGGTAAAGGCGCGGTAATTGATTGAATGCCGACGTCAAAATTCTGTGCCGCGATTCTCCCGAATCGCGGTTTTTTTGTTGGTAGCCAACCACTCCGGATGCGTCACGCACCCAACCTGTATCCAAAACTCACGTTAAGTTTAGTAAAAAGATCATCTAACTTGGCACGCACTTTTGATCTTTAAGAATATAACCCTGTCATACCCGCATGATTACCACGCCATCCCGCCCACTCCAAAAAACCGCCCGGATACTCATAGCCGCCCTAAGCATCCTCATTGGCCTTTACCCGGCCCTGTACTATATTACCGATATGAGCGCCGCTCTGCTGAGCACAAAAAGCGCCGCTTTGCTTGCCGATAAAATCTGGCAAGCCGGCTTCTACAGCCACATCACGTTCGGAGGTATATGCCTGCTCATCGGATGGGTTCAGTTCAACCGGAAATGGCGGGATGCCAACCTGACCCTGCACCGGCGCATCGGCAAAATATACGTGGCCTGCGCGCTCATCAGCGCGGCATCCGGAATTTATATCGGGTTTTACGCCACCGGCGGCGTCATCGCCTCCCTGGGTTTTATCACTTTGGGTATCACTTGGCTGCTCACTACCTGGCAGGCCTACCGGTATGCGAGAAACGGCAACACGGAACGGCACCGGCGCCTGATGTACTACAGCTATGCCGCCTGTTTTGCCGCCGTGACGCTGCGGCTCTGGATGCCTTTGCTGATCATGGCGACCGGCGATTTTTTGCTGTCCTACCGCATAGTCGCGTGGTTATGTTGGATACCGAATATCGGGGTGGCGTTCCTGCTAAACCGAAACCAAAGGCTTCACTTCCCCAGCCCACCCCGCAAAAACGCGTGAAACTGCTGCACCAAGGGCTCCATCTTGTTGGCCGACATTTCCACCCGCGTGTCGCGAGGCAGATACAACACCCCGGCGCGGCCCCGGCGGTAGTAAACGCGATTTTGGCGGCAACCCGAATACCCGTATTTTTGAGCGCCGGTACTGCCGGTTATGCTGCAAAAAAGCAACCGGACTGACCCGGTTTGGAAAAAAGGATAACACATCCGGATGTATGCGAAACGAACTGGAAGCAGTAAAACGGCTGATCAGCGCGGGCGATCTGCCGGCTGCCATAAATCAACTCAAGGCCGCCACCCGTGACATTCCGGGCTTCGAATTGCAGATCCTGCAACTCGAGGCCCGCCTCAGCAATTACAACAAGGCACTAACGGGCGGACTGATCAAAGCCCTGAGCGAAGAACTGAACGCCATCATCTATGGGCTGCTCAGCCTGGTCGTGCAAGCCGGCGCGGCTGAAAACCAGTCGGAAGAGGCTATTCTGAAAAATGTGGGCGAGACCCTCCTGCTCACCCCCGTGCAGGGTGAAAAAAGTGTCCTGCACTTCAAACGTTTCCGCACCGGCGAGGTATTTGAAATGCAGGTTTCGCTGGAGATGAACACCCGCGAGCTGAAAAACCGGCTGATTCCCGCTGCCATGCCCGCATACCTTCGCTCGCCGGAAATGCAGGAGGTATTCGGCTTCCAACTGATGCTGTTGCGCACCGGCGAAGTGCTGGACGATGCCCGCCCGCTGCGCGAGAATGGCCTGCAGCCAGGCGATACCGTCTACCTGCGGAAGTATTTTTTCGACGCCGTGGATGACCTGGGAGCAGTGGCCGAGGAAGCGGCAGAAGAGATGGATGATGATGTGAACTGAAAACGGCGCCCGCTCTTTCTATTTCCCCACCCCGCCCCGCAAAAACGCGTGAAACTGCTGCACGAACGGCTCCATCTTGTTGGCCGATACTTCCACCCGCGTATCGCGGGGCAGGTACAACACCCCGGCGCGGCCCCGGCGCTCGTAACGCTGGATATGGGCCATGTTCACCAGGAAACTGTGGTGCGTGCGGCAGAACACCTCGCCGGGCAGCTCGGCTTCCACTTCCTTTAGCGTGCGGTATACCGACTGACGCTCGATGGCGCCGCCCTCGCGCCGGATAAAAAACACGGTGCAGGGCCCGTCGGCCTGACAATATAAAATATCGGAATGGCGGATGACGATACTTCCCTTGCGCGCGTCGCCCAATACGATGCCAAGGTGCGAAGGGTCGGCCTGGGCGGCGGCCAGTTTGCCGGCCCGCACCGTGGCCGTGTGAATCGACTGGATCAGTTCGGGCACCTTGATCGGCTTCACGAGGTAGGCCACCGGCTGGGCGTCGTTGATAGCCTGGATGGCGTAGTGCGCGTAAGCAGTGGTAAAAATGACCCCGAAATCGCAGTCCTCCGTCTGGCGCAGGAAATCGAAACCCGTGCCCTGGGGCGGCATCTCGATGTCGAGAAACACTACGTCGGGGCGGTACTGCCGCACCGCGCGTACGCCCTGGTCGATCGAGTTGGCGACCGACTGCACGTGCACCATGGGGCAAAATTCGGCGAGCATGCCGCGCAATACGTGCACGGCGCTCAGCTCGTCGTCGATGATCACAGCGTTGATTCGTTTCATTGGCGTGTTTTGAATACAGCGTGAGGATTAAAAAAACGGCTCTTTGTCGGCTATCGTAAACGGGCGGTATTGCGCCTTGATCGCTTTGTCGGTCCGGAAAGAAACGACCGCCCGCGCCCCCCTGTTGTCCGGGGCGTTCAGGATAACGAACTTCAGGTCGAGGTCGTACAACTGGTTGAGCGTGGCGGCCTTGTTGCGCAGCATGGCGATACCTTTCGATTGCCGGGTTTCGCCCGCCGCCGGCTTGTTCTCCCCGGCGCCGGCGCCCGACGGCGGCAGGCCTGGCCCGTTATCGGTCACGGTGCAATACAAACGCCCCTTGCGCTCGCGGAACGCGATGTCGATATGCGAAATGCCGGTTCGCGAAAGCCCGTGAATGGTGGCGTTTTCGAGGATGGGTTGCAAAAACAGCGCCGGGAATGGCGTTTCCGCGTGAATATCCTCCACCCCGGAAAACGTGTAGTGAAAACGCTCCGTGCCCAGGCGCGAGCGGGTCAGGTCGAGGTAATTGCGGTCGAATTCGATCTCTTCCCGGAACGGAATAAACGTTTTTTCCGAAAACAACAGGGTCTGACGCAGCAGGCTGGTGAGCGTGG
>CALEYM010000189.1 GCA_937926185.1 uncultured Bacteroidota bacterium
CAGTTCAGGTATAAAGTTGAGCCGGCCCACCACTGCTGGTTGGGTTCCAGTTCGAGCGATTTGAGGCAATATTGTTCCGATTCGAGGTACTCGCCTTTTATGTGGCAGAGCGTGACGGCGGCGGTCGAGTAGGCATTAAAAATGCCGGGTTTCATGGCGATCATCCGCCGGGAAATAGCCAGCGACTCGTCGGGTTTGTCCTGCCATTGTTTCAGCCAGGACAACCGTTCAAGCGCCAAATAGGATTCGGGGTTCAAATCCAGGGCTTTCAGCAGCCAGTTTTCGGCATTTTCCAAATCGGCCATATCGCCGCCGTAGGTATAGGCAATTTCGAGATAAGGGGCCAGCCAGCTTGGGGCAAGTCCGGTTGCCTGGCTGCACCAAAGCACGACCGAATCCGGTTGGTAAGGATCGTTGTGAAAATACAGGTGACCGATAGCCTGATACGGGTAAGCCGCTTCGGGTTGTAGCCGGATAGATTCCTGGTATTTGGCTTTAGCCAATAGTTTGAACGAATCGCGCCGGGCGGGTTGGTTTTCCAAATCGCCCACATTTTTATACAGGTTGAAGCCTTCGAAGTACAGTTTTTTGGCCAGCAGCCCGTTGTACGCAAAATGGCCCTCGCCCAGTAACTCCATCGAGCGCTGTAGGTAACGCGGATAGTCGGCGTATTTTCCGGGGTTGAACGTCCAGTTGTTGGCTTCGTAGGGGTCGTTGTCGAGCAAGGCGTTGAGGGCTTGCTGGGGTTCTTCCTGCAGGAGGAAGGCAAAATCGCGCCGGGCGGTGTTGTACAGGGCTTCCAGGCTTTTTTCTCCGCCGAGCCGGGCGTAGAGTGTGTGGGCGCAGGAATCGGTGGCGTCGAAAAACCGTTTTTCGGCCAGGCTTCTTTTGAACGCCTGCCACAGGGCGCGGGCGCCGGGGTCGGCTTTGGCCAACACTTCGTCTTCGAGGCCGCGGTTTGCCATCCTCTTGAATGCCAGGTTCCGTCCGGCGTTGCTGGCGCTGACCGATGCGTATGTGGAGTCGTCCACCATGGCGATCTTTTCCGTCAGCGGACCGACGGTCATCGGCGTTTGACTGTGCGGCGCTACCTCCTGACTGACCTGGTCCTGCAGGTAGCGGCCGATTTCCAGCAGATTCACCGATGCGTCGCGGGGGGACTGGTCGGCCAAACCGCACAAACCATTGATGAGGTGAAAGCTGAATGCGCCGCGCCCGCCGCCCCATTGTTCGCCTTCCATGCTGTATTCGCTGGGCTGGCAGGAAAGGATTTTAATTTCATTGGAAAATTGTTTGACCAGGTTTTGGCCGGTGATGGCTGCCCCACCGATATCCGAACCGGCGAGTTTGCCGGCGTGGCAGGCATCGGTGACGACCAGCACCCGGACATTGTTGGTAGATAAAGTGGAAATGACCGCCTGCAGATAATACAGGGGATAAGCGCCTGCCATGTAATTCTGCGGCGGCGCATCCCAGGGCAGGAGGAAGCCGAGTTGAAAGGCGGTTTTTACCTCCACGTCGCCGTGTCCGGAAAAATAGATGATGCCCTGATCGCCGGGTTTGCTCTCCTCCATGAGCCAGGTGAGCGCGCCGGTCAGGCGGGCCAGGGTTGCTTCCGCGTTCAGCAGCAACTGGACGTTATCGGCGGGCAAATTTCCTCCGGCCCGGCTGCCCAGCCAGCCGGCAAATGCCCGGGCGTCCTCGTCCGCGTATTGCAGGCCGGGTATTTGGGGCGACTGGTAGTCGGAGATGCCGACGACGACGGCCCTGGTCGAGTGATGAGTGATGAGCGATGAGTGATGAGTTGCGAGGGGCGCGACGCCCTTTTCCGACGTATTCAGGACAGGTTCCTGGGCCGGCAGGGCGGCGGCGAGCAGGAGGAATGCACGTAGTAAGATGTTGGTTTTCATACGACCGGTTATCAGAAAGAAAATCAGGTTTTTCATAGAATAGGTTAGTTTTTGAGCGGGGCTGCTTCGGGGAAATGCTTCGCCATCAGCGCTTTGAACCGTTTCGTTTTCCGGATCTTTTTAAAAAGCGGTTCTTCCAGAATCGGCCCCGGGATCGGGAACCAGTTGTCGAGCGCTTTTTCCAGGCAGTCGAGCGCCTGTTTGGTGTCGCGCTTTTTGGCGTACAGGCGGGCCAGGCCGTACCAACCCTGGTAACTGTTCTGATGCCGCCAGTCCAGCGCCTGCCGGAAGCGCCGTTCCGCCTCGGTCAGACGGTTTTGGTTCAACAGAAAATGACCGTACAGCGCGCAGGCCTCTTCCATCGGCTCCACCTGATCCAGCGCGCTGAAACCGCGCGGGATCATGGCTTTTTGGAAATACGCTTCCGCCTCGGCGGTTTTTCCGGCAAATGCGGCCAATTGGCCCAGCCAGGCATCGGCCAGTGAAAAAAATGTATTATCCTGGTTGTCCAGGGCAAACACGCCGCGGAGCCGCTGTTCTGCCTCTGTCGTGCGGCCAAGGGCAAACAAAACTTTCCCTTCCTGAATGTGGGTGATCACATGGAAAAACGGGTAACCGCGAAGGGAGTCGGCGATGCCTAAATACGGCAGCGCCTGATCGTACTGCCGGTACTCGTAAAAGCCGGTCAGGAGGCAGGATATGACGGCTGTTTTCATGTCAGCGTCGATATTTGAGGACTCCAGAATACGCCGGGCCGCGGCTTCACCCTGCCGGGGATCGCGTTTTCGGAAATAGGACAATACCAACGTATTCCATACCCAATTGTCACGCGGCAGTTGTACCGCTTTTTCCAGCCATTCCGCGGCCTGTGGATATTCCCCCCGCATCCAGTGGGTGACGCCCATGGTGCCGTATCCGCTAAACAAATTGGGTTTGAGGGCGATCATCCGCCGGCAGATTTCCAGCGCCTCGTCGGTGCGGTTTTGCCATTGCCGGAGCCAGGCCAGGCGTTCGAGCACGACGAACGATTCCGGACGCAGTTCCAAAGCCTGCAGCAGCCATTTTTCCCCGGCGGTGTAATTATTCTGGGAAACATGGTACTCGTAAAATAAATCCAGGTAGGGCTACAGCCATTGCGAGGCAAACTCCATGGCTTTCTGGCTGTACACTTCCATGGAATCGGTTCTCGAGGGATTGACGTTAAAAAACGAACCTGCCAGGGCGTAATACAGCCAGGCTGCCTGCGGTTCCAGTCCGATGGCCCGGTGCAGCAGCGCCCGCGCCCGTTTGCGCTCTATTTCCCGTTGCCCCGGGTCGGCTTCTATACTGGCGACATTGCGCAGGTGCAGGTAAGCCTCGAAGTACAGTTTTTTCGACAACAGGGTGTTGTGCATGTAATGGTTCTCGCCGAGCAGTTCGATCGCGCGCGACAGGTAACGCGGGTAATCGGCGTACCTGGCCGGGTCGGTGCGCCAGGCGGTCACTTCGTTGGGATCACTTTCGAGCAGGGCGTTCAGGGCTTGCTGAGGGTCGTTTTGCAGGGCCGCTGCCAGGTTGCGGCGCATCAGGCCGTGCAGCGCTTGCAAGGCGGGCTCTCCGAGGAGGCGCTCATAGAGGTCGTTGGCGTTTTGTCCGGCCGGCTCAAGCAGCCGGCCCTGTTTGAGCGCGAGCGTAAAAGCCTCGTACAGTTGCCGGGCCGATGAATCGGCGTCGCCCAGCCAGGCGTCGGCCAGGCCCTTTTCTTCCGTGGTATCAATACTGGCCATCAGACCGCTTTTACTGGCCCGGAGGGAATCCAGGGCCGCCGCATCTACATACGCGACCACGGCCTGCTTATCGCCGATAACCATCGGGATTTGTGAATGCGGGGCTGTTTGCGCCGGCACCACGTCGCCGAGATAACGGTCCACTTCGTAGAGATTCACCTTTGCGTCGCCGTTTTTATCGGCCAACCCCGTCAATGCTTCGATGAGGTTGAAGGAAAACGCGCCGCGTCCGCCGCCCCACTGTTTGCCTTCAAGCGAAAACTCATTGGGCTGGCAACTCAGTATCTTTACTTCGCCGGCGAACTGCTGCGCCAGGTTTTGCGCGGTGGCTTGGGTGCCACCGACGGCATTGCCGGCCAGTTTGCCGGCATGGCAGGCATCGGCGATGACCAGTACCCGCGCTTTTTTGTCCGAAATGGTGGAAATGATGTCCTGTAAAAATATAAGCGCATAGGCGCCGGCCTTGTAATTGGTAGGCGGCGAATCCCAGGCGAGCAAAAAGCCGAACTGGCTGCGGGTTTTGGTTTCCACGTCGCCGTGGCCGGAGAAATAGATGATGGCCAGGTCGCCTTCCCGGCTGTCTTCGGCCAGGCCGTCGAGCGCGGCGCCGAAATCGGCGTTTTTAGCCTGGTCGTTCAGCAGCAGTTGGATATTTTCTTCCGGCACGCTGCCGCCCGCGGGGCTTTTCAGCCAGTCGGCAAAAGCCCGGGCGTCGCGGTCAGCGTATTTCAGGTCGGGGATGGCGGGGGATTGGTAGTCGGAGATGCCGACGACGACGGCTCTTGTGGAGTGATGAGCGATGAGCGATGAGTGATGAGTTGCAAGGGGCGCGACACCCTTTTCTTGGGCGCTCAGGGAAAGGGCGGCGAAAAGTACCAGTGATGTGAGCAGATGTTTCATTTGCAACGGTTTGGAAAGACGGGAGAGCATATTTCTGATTTATTATTGAACATAGAACTCTTGCCGGGCCGGTTTCAGTCCCTGGCCTGGTCCGGGAAATATTTCTTCATCAAAACCTTCCACTCCGGCAGGGCACGCAGTGGAGCGAGGCCGAAGTGGTTCTGGAGTTCCTGAAAGGTTGCTTTTTTTAAAATGGCTTGCTCTGCCTGTTGCAGGGCTTCCGCGTGTTTACCCTCGCTTGTCCGGAGAAAGGCTAAGCCAAGATACCATTCGTGCCGGTTTTGATCCAGTTCAATAGATTTGAGGCAGGCGGCTTCGGCTTCGGCAAAACGGTTGGCTTTCGTCAAAACAATGCCCAGTCTGAAATGCCCATAACCGGCGTCCGGGCTCAGTTCGACATACTTGTCAAAAGCTCGAATGGCCTCCTCCAAACGGCCTGTTTGCTCGTAAATCTGTCCCAAGCCATTCAGTACCCCTATTAAATCCGGGTACTTTTCCAAGCCTTTAAGGAAAGCAGACTCGGCCTCATCCAGCCTGCCCTGCCGAAAAATGGCCCAGCCCAGGCCGTTGAGCACAAAAGGATTGTCGGGCGAGAGATCGAGAATTTTTTTAAAAACGTACTCCGCTCTTTTATTTTGACCCTGGTAAAAATACGTCCAGCCAATAGTGTTGGCGCGTTCCACGATCAGGCTATGGTCGGAGTTTTGTTTGAAAACTGTGTCGGCCTGGGCAAATTGTCCGGTGTTAACCAACAGTTCAAAAAGCCGGAAGGCCGTGAAATAATCATCGGGATGTACGCTCAGGGTATGGCGGTATTCGCCTATTTCCCTTGCATACACTTTGGACAAAAGTGTTTGAAACCGCGGGTCCGGTTTCAAAGGATTCAGGACGGCATTGTCGAACCACGAGGAAGGCAAGAGAAGGCCGGCGGCTTTTTCGAGCCAGAAAAAGGCCGTGTCGGGATCGCCTTCCAAGGCCGAAAGCAGCGCCATACCCAGGCTGCCGTGAAACCTTCCAGGCTCCAGTTGCAGGCATTTTTCAAAACTGAGCCGGGCAGAGTCGGGCTCATTCAGTTGCAAAAACAATCGACCGATCAGCAAATGGTTCCCCGCATGGTTGCCGTTGGGCAGAAGTAAAAAGCGCCGGATTTGCCGGATACCTTTTTCCTGTTGTCTTGTTTTGCTATAGGTATTGGCCAGGAATTCAACCAGCCGGTCGTCGCCGGGATCAAACTCAATCGCGCGAATATAATAGTCTATGGCCAGGTCGAATCGCTCGTAACTAAAATGGAAGTTGGCCAGCATTTCGAGCGACTGAACGTCGTTCGGCTCGAGGGACAAAGCTTTTAAATACAACTGTTCCGCCTCCTTGCCCCTGTTTAGATATTGATCGTAAAGCCCTCCGAGGCGTTGATATGCCAGAAAATAGGTAGTATCGAGCGCTATCGCTTTGAGAAACATAGCCTCGGCCTGTTCGAACAACCTTTTTGCTTCGTAATAATGGCCGTAATCGATCCAGAGCCAAATCCAGTTGGAGTCCAATTGCCATGCTGTTTCCAGAAAAGGTAAAGCTTTTTCAGCGTTTTCAAAGTCGATCCAATAGACTTCAAAAATTCTGTCCAGGGCTAAAAGCCAGCGCGGTGCGCTTTCCAATGCTTTAAAGGCGAAATGGCAAGTGGAATCGCGCATGCGCAGTTTTGGATACAGATTCGACAAAGCCAGGCATGCCATGGGAAAATCCGGTC
>CALEYM010000190.1 GCA_937926185.1 uncultured Bacteroidota bacterium
ACAGCGACAAAACTGCAGGACTTGAATACTACAGGCAACAGGGAATCAAAACCTCTGCCACTGTCCTTACGGATGAATTATGCCAAAAGAACAACAAGAAAAGGGCCGAATTTTTAATGGCGAAAGATACCGTCTTCCGCGTCGGACAATATGCTTTTGAAACCTATTACCCCGGAGAAGGGCATACCGCGGACAATATTGTAATCTGGTTTGAAAAAGAAAAAATTCTCTATGGCGGATGCTTGATAAAAGGCGTTGACGACGAAAATTTAGGTTACCTGGGCGATGCAAACGTAACCGAATATGCATCTACGCTGAAAAAAGTTCAGAAAAAATGCCGGAAACCAAAGTTTATTATCGTAGCGCATAGCGATTGGAAAAACATCAATTCATTGAAACATTCCATCCGGATGGCAGAAGAACTTAAAAAGAAAAACAAACGCTAAATCGAGATATCTTTGATCTATTGCCGCCCGGCGGTAAGTACTTGTTTTTTGTAAGCCTCCAACGCCTTCTCCGCCAATATTTGGTGCATTTTGGCACTTGCCGAAACCGCCCACCAATTCATAAAATCATCGGGATTTAATCCTTTTTCCTTATTTGGAATAACCACTTCGTTTTTTGCCAAGGGGTCTGCGAAATTAATAGCAGTAAAAGGCAAATAGGCTTCGGTAGTTTTAAACCCATATCTGGCAGGGCTCATGCCTACTTCCGAGAACATGGCCGCCCCGTCAATTTTGATAAAACGAATATCCCGGCCTTTATACGATTCGATGATTTTATCCAGGCCGTTGTTCAATTCCGCACATAAGCGTGATGCCTCGGCTTGGTGTTTAGTGCCAAAATAAACGGGCGTGTAGCCCATATCGGGCATCGTGCCGATGAGGATGTTTTTTGCGCCCGCCTGCACCAGTTTTTCTATCGCCATGCGATAGTTCCCGGCAGGTGGATATTGTGCCAAATCGGGCTGGCCATAATCCAAATAACTGCCGATGTCGTGACCGCCTGCCCAAAGCGTGAAAAGCGTTTTATCGTCCAATTTCGGGTGTTTTGCCAAGTGGGCTTCCACCTGTGCAAGCATCCCTTGAAATGCGACCTCGTTGCCGGCTTTTAACGCCGCCCTTAAGCCTTCATTAATATTGTAGTACCCGGTTGTCGCACCGCCCATGGCATAGTTGTTTTCGAGCGAAATGGGCAGGCCCAGTCCCTCGGCGAAATGCTCTACCCACACCTTGCCGTTTGTCCAGCGGCTTTCTAAAAAGCCCAAATCGGCCGGCGGATAGCGGAAATCAGTGATTTTACCCCAGCGCCCCATGTCCGAAAGCCCATCGCCGAAGACCACGATGCCTGAAATTTTCTTATCCATTTTTTGATTCGTTTTTGAAGTGGTGCAGCCAAACAGAAATGTTACCAGTGCGATTGAAAATAATTGGAACTGAAACTTGTTCATTACTTTATCTTTTATTGTTTGAATCGGCAAAAATTCCCCTACAGTATTATTTTTGCAAGTAGATACAAAAAAGTGCCATAGTATCTAAAAGGTAACTAAATATGAAAATCAATAAGTTACATGAGTAAAAAAGTTGGGAAGCCCGAAAAATACTTTGACTGCCCACTCACGACAGCCATGAACATCATCGGCGGAAAATGGAAGGTGGTCATTTTGGGGCATCTTTTTACGGGCGAAAAACGCTTCGGTGCGTTGAAAAAACTGATATGTGGCGACATCACCCAAAAGATGCTCACCCAACAATTGCGGGAACTGGAGGAGGACGGTTTAATACATCGGGAAATTTACAAGGAGGTGCCGCCGAGGGTGGAGTACAGCCTCACGGATTTCGGTAAAAGCCTTTCGCCCGTTTTGCGGGATTTGTGCGTATGGGGGCAAGAGGTAAAAGACGGTAAAAAACTTGGATAACCCCGTTTTTCCATCAAATCAGGGCTGCCTGACCGCTGTATTAGGTTTAACCCAAAACTACTGGCAGTTTGCGGCGCTGCGATTTATTTCCGCGCTTGGACCGGGCGCCGAGTATGTGGTATGCAATACCTTGATGGCGGAGCATATTCCCACCGAACGACGCACGCAGGTATCCAAATGTTATACCTTTTGGAAATGGAATGTGAAATAAAATATACGGGATATTTCAAGGAGGTTGTTGGGAAATTGCTAGAATAAAAGCCGGAAGCGACCGGGCAAAGCGCTTACACCTCCAGCCGTTTTTCATACGGCACTACTTCGCCGTGTTCCAGGTAGCGTTTGAGCAGGCGCAGGTACATGGCCCAGCAATAGTTGGAAATCCGGTAATGATCGTTCGATTCCGGCCAGCCGAGATGGTAGAAATGGACTTCCGCGGCGCCGTTGTGCGGCTCCAGCAGAAAGCCCACCCGCGTATCCAGCCAGTCGCGATGGGCATGTGTGAGTTTCAGTTCAAATTCGCTGTGCGGCACACAGCAGGAGGCCTTGGCGCGCCAGTCGAATTCCGGCCCAAACCACAGGTTGTACTCCTTGCCTTCCGAGGGTTCCCCGGCAGACCGTTTCGTCCACCAAACATCCAGCCCGGCAGGCGTGGACACACATTCAAATACTTTCTGCACCGGGGCTTTTATCACGAAATGGTGAAATATATCTGCCATCGGTAGTTGATTTTGATGATAGACTAAACCGGAATACGCATGGCCTCCTGTATCCGCAAAATGATGTACGAACCGATCACCCCTGCCGCGATGCCTTCCATCAGGATAAAAACGCTGGCTGTGACGGGAGTGAAGTATGAGCCAAGGGGTGTCTGGCTCTGGATGCTGGCCATAAAACCGGGGTTATAGGCCAGGAATATGGCCATAAAGATGGTGAAGGGCGCCACGGCCACCAGCGTCGTCATCAACCCAAGGGCGACACCCGAGGGGTAATCGTCGTGCCGCTGTTCCGGGTTTTCATTCATCCACGTCCGCAATGCCAGCCACAGGCCGGCTGCATGGATCACGCCGTTAAAAATCCGCAGGTAGTAGTTATCACTCCATTGCAGCAGGTGCATCAGGAGGAAAAAAACCGTGAAGCCGAGGAACATCCACGCGCCGTAACGCAAAGCGATCTGTTTCATAACCGGAATCGTTTGGTGAAAGAATACGGTTTGTCCGGTTTTCCGGAATACGCGCGCTTTCCGGGTTCATTTTATCTTTTTTGTACAACGCCAATACTTATCCGGGGTTTTTACCGGAAATAAAAATATTAAAAAA
>CALEYM010000191.1 GCA_937926185.1 uncultured Bacteroidota bacterium
AGTCGTACACGGCTTTGGCGCGGTTTTCAGAAAGTATCTGATTGCCGGCCTCGTCGCCCTGGTCGTCGGTATGGCCGCTGATCTGAATACGCAGATCGGGGGCTTCGTTCAGCAGGGCTACCAGGCGGTTGAGTTCGGTAGTGGAAGCCGGCAGTAAGGCTGCGGAACCGGTTTCGAAAAATACATTGCGCAACACAATGGGTTTCGACGGCTTGGGCGCGGCGCCGGTGGCTTCGTCGCCTCCGGTGATCGGTTGCAGGGCAATGTCGAGCAGGAAAGGTTTTTCAAAAGTGGATGTAGCCAGCAGGTTGAAGTTCTCAGAGTGGAACAGGTATTTCTCCTTCGAAACATTCAAGGCATAATCTTTGCCGGCTGGCAGGCAGACCAGAAAGGTACCATCTGGTTTGGTGCGCGCCGATACGAACGACTGTCCGGTGGTCAGGTCGGTGAATTCCACGCCGGCTACAAGCGCATTACCCGTGGTGGCATCCGTCACCTTGGCTTTTGCGTAGGTCACCGGCTGGGGGCGGGCATGAAGCGGAAGATCGAACGAATAAATGTCGATACTGCCCTTGTTGCTTCCGGGGCGTATAGCCGCAAAATAGGCTGTTTTGCCGTCCAGGCTCACCGTAAGCGTACCCTCACTGGCCTTGGTATTGATCGGATAGCCAAGGTTTTGGGGAGCGCCCCAGGCGCCGTCCGGATTTTTTCGCACGAAATACAGGTCATTGTCGCCCATGCCCGGCAGGCCATCGGAGGTGAAATACAAGGTTTGGCCGTCGGGGTGCAGGAACGGCGTTTGCTCTTCGCCGCGGGTGTTGATGCCGGGACCGAGATTTTCCGGCGTGGTCCATTTGCCGCCCGGCAGGCGGGTGGTGAACCACAGGTCTTTGCCGCCCTGACCGCCGGGGCGGGTACTGCTGAAAAACAAGGTTTTGCCGTCGGGACTAATGCTGGGCTGGGCATCCCAGTCGGCGGAGTTAATGGCGCTGCTGAAAGGCGTGGGTTTTGTCCAGCCCTCGTTTTTCAGTAACGACCAGTACAGGTCGCAGCTGCCCTGGGAGCCGTCGTTGCGGCGGTTGCAGGCGGTGAATACCAGCCAGGAGCCGTCGGCGCTGACGGTTTGGGCGCCTTCGTTCTGGGTGGTGTTTACGCCTTCCAGAAATTCGGCTTTGCCCCAGGAACCATCGGGTTGTCGGGTGCTGGAATAGAAATTTTCGTCGTAATCATCGCGGCGGGTAAAGATCATGGTGCTGCCGTCGGCGGTCAGGGAAGGCAGGTACTCGTCGCTGTCGGAGTTGACGCCGTTGCCCACCGAACGCGGGTCGAAGGGCACGGGATTTTTGACGGCCTCCATCGCAAACAGGCAGTTTTCTTTCAGGCGCTGGGCTTTATAGAGCAGCTTAACTTCCTTGATTCCCGATTTCAGGAAATTATCGATGTGGGTATTCGCCTCGGCATACTTGTCCTGCCGCCATTCGGCCAGCGCCAGGTTGAACGGCACGGAAGGATGGAACGAAGGGTTGAGCCGCATAACCGCCTCGAACCCGCGCTCGGCCTCGATCCAGTGACCGGCGTCGAAGTGGGTTTCAGCCCAGGTGAGGCGGGCTTCGATAAAAGTGGAATCGACGGCCAAAGCCTGATCCAGGGCGCGCAGGGCGCGGGCGGGATCGCCCTGCCGCAGATAATTTTGCGCATTTTCAAAAGCGGCTATCGCTTTTTCCGGCGCGGTTCTGATCGTCGTATAGTTTTGGGAAAAAGCGGTTTGGGACAACAACAGTATCCCGAAGGCCGGCAGCAGAAGCCGTGAGACAAACAGTTGAACTGGCATAGTAGAAAAAATATGATTAAATGTTGAGATTTTTGGGAAAGAACGTTAAAAATTCCCGCGTGTTTTATAGCAGGCAACCAAAGCAGGCATTTGGCTGCCAACTGAAGAACAAATAAACATTTTAACCTAAATCTTCCTGTCTTATGCGTACTCGCATTTCACTTATCCTTGTTTTTTTCCTGTTGCTTTCATGCCATGTTTTCGCCCAATGGTCGGTCGGAGTGACCGGCGGCGCCACTCTGTCGTTCCGGCAATGGAATTTGATTGATCTGGTGGATATCAGTTATGATCCGGGATTGTCTTATAATGCCGCTTTAGCAGGCGAGTGGCGCGCCGGGCGTTTGATTTCATTCCGTGCCGAGGGAGGGTATCAGGTTTGGCGCAGCCGGACCAAAGCCGAAGTAACGGACGAAAATGGGGGAAGCCTTGGTGAATTTACCATAAATGATGATCTCGAAGCCCTATCAGGCGCCTTGCTGGCCAAAATAACGCCCTTCAACCGACTTAACCTGTACTTTCTGACCGGCCCCTCTGTTGCAAGGATAGTGAAAAACAAAGCGATGATCAAAGGCAAATTGCCCGATGGTGTCGAAATTCCGCGTTCACAGTCCTTTGACCTAAAAGAAAGTGGCATCGAACCCAACCAATATTTCGTCAGCCTGGGTATTGGAAACGCCTTTAATTTCGGTTCAAAAGGACAGATCACCGCGGAAGCGCGGTACCAGATCGGACTCAGCAATCTCAGCACTGCTTCCACCGTTGATGCCCGGATCAGCACGCTTTTGGTGAATCTGGGGTATTTGTACCGTTTGGGATCATAAAGTTTGCCCGAACGCCAGCAATTCCGCTTCTTTCCACAACCCGCCCATCAGTTGCACCCCAACCGGCATGCCGTTTTCCGGATGCCGGCCAGCCGGTATGGCCAGCGCCGGCACGCCTGCCAGATTGGCCTGAACGGTAAAAATATCGGCCAGGTACATGGCCACGGGATCGTCTGATTTTTCGCCAAAGCGCCAGGCTACGGAAGGCGCTACGGGCATTAGAATAAAGTCGTGGCGCTTTAAAATTTCCAAGGTGCGTTCCTGTATCAGGCGGCGCACCTGTTGGGCTTTGCCGTAGTAGGCGTCGTAATATCCGCTGCTGAGTACAAAAGTACCGAGCAGAATGCGTCGCTTCACCTCGTCGCTGAAACCTTCGGTGCGGGAGAGCAGGTATGTTTCTTCCAGGTTGCGGGCGTTGGGTGAGCGGTAACCATACCTGATGCCGTCGTAGCGTGCCAAATTACTGGAGGCCTCCGCGGTGGTGAGCACATAGTAGGCGGGAATAATATAATCGAGCAGATCGAAAGAAACCGACTCCACCTTATGACCGGCAACGCGCAATTTTTCTATGAATTGAAGGGTTAGTGTCCGGACGCCTGCATCCATGGCCGCGTTGTCAAGCGCTTCGGGAAAATAGGCAATTTTCCGCTCCGGATTTCCGGAATAATCCGCAATCCGTCCCGAGCCCTCGGGATAATCCACAATTCCCGCGGTGCTGTCGTATTCGTCCGGCCCGGCCGTCACTTCCAGAAACCGTGCAATATCTTCCGGATTATTGGCGATAAATCCGATCTGATCGAAGGAAGAACCATAAGCGATAAGGCCGTGGCGGGAAATACGTCCGTAAGTGGGTTTCAGCCCGCAAAGCCCGCAAAAGGCGGCCGGCTGGCGGATGGAGCCGCCGGTATCGCTGCCCAGGGCCACCAGGCAGGCGCCGGTTTGCACAGCCACTGCCGCGCCGCCGGAGGAGCCGCCCGACACCCGCTCCGGGTCGGTGGCGTTGCGCACGGGGCCGTATACCGAGTTTTCATTGGAAGATCCCATACCGAACTGGTCGCAATTCGTTCGACCGATAATGATGGCGTCTTCGGACAATATCCGTTCAACGACCGTGGCAGAATAGAGAGACGTAAATCCTTCCAGTATTTTGGATGCCGCGCTCACCCGGTGGCCGGCATAGCAAATATTATCCTTCAAACTGACTACCGCTCCAAAAAGTCGGCCAGGCCCCGCCGTTTTTTGCGCACGATAATGGGCGATCCTTTTATCGAGGGCATCGGCCCTTTCCAACGCCTCTTCCGGCCACACTTCCACCCAGGCATTGAGGTGGCGCGTTTTTTCAATTTGGGTCAAATAATGCTCCACCAAAGCCCTGCAACTGGCTTCTCCGGCCAGCAGCGCGGATTGGATGGCGGAAAGGGAGGTGTAGCGTGACATGAACACAGTAAACCGTAAGCGGCAGGCAAAGATGGGGAGAAATACGGATTGGCGGGTTTCATGCTGGTTTTTCCTTCTACTTTTGCCCAATGATTCAAAAACCGTATTTATGTTGAGATATTGTTTTCCTGTTTTGTTACTGGGGGGTATGCTATCCACCGCCGCCGCCCAACCCGACGACATACCTTCCGCCCAACCGGGCAAATGCTACGCCAAGTGTTTTTTTCCGGACAAATACGAAACGGTGACGGAGCAGATCGTATTACGGGAAGCTTCGGAAGCGCCGAAAGCAGTGCCGGCCCGTTTTGAAACAGTTACCGAAAACGTTGTGATAAAAGAGGGTTATACCCGCTTTATCGCAGAACCGGCCCAATTCGAAACGGTCACGGAACGGATCATGGTCGCGCCGCCGGGCAAACGGTTGGCTGCCTCCGCCTACGACACGGTCCGGGAGACTATTATAATTAAACCGGAATTCAAACAGTACACGGTTACGGACGCTGTTTTTGAACCAGGCACAAAAACGGTCATCACCGAAGATGCCTACACGGTGCTGAAGGTACTTCCCATGCGGTATGAACCGGCGCCCGACCGGGTGGAGGTCAGGGCTGCTTCAACGCGGTGGGTGCGGAA
>CALEYM010000192.1 GCA_937926185.1 uncultured Bacteroidota bacterium
CCCGCACCTGAAACAGCGGATTGACGCGTGGAAACCGGATACTGTTTTGATCTTCGGCTGGAATTTCCACAGTCATTTGCAGGCCATGCGTCACTTCCACGGGCGCCTGCCGGTACTGTTTCGCGGCGACTCCACCCTGCTGGACGAACAGCCGGGCTGGCGCAAAACAGCCCGCCGGCTGGCGCTACAGTGGATATATCGCCATGTGGACATTGCGCTGTATGTTGGTTCCGAAAACAAAAAATATTTCCTGGCACACGGGCTAAAGGAACACCAGCTCGTATTTGCACCGCATGCAATTGATAATGAGCGGTTTGCGGATGATGAAAAAACACGTTACGGCAAACAAGCCCTGAAACAGCGCCGGGAACTGGGTTTTGCCGACGACGACATCGTTTTTCTTTTTGCCGGCAAACTGGAGTCTAAAAAGGGGGTTGATCTGTTGCTTGACGCCTTCCTGCAATTAAACCTTCCCAATACTGGCCTGCTGTTTGCCGGCAACGGCAACATGGAATCCAGTCTGAAAAGGATGGCTGCCGTCAATGACAAGGTGCGCTTCCTACCATTTCAGAATCAGTCGCAAATGCCGGTCGTGTACCGGATGGGCGACGTGTTTTGTTTGCCTTCGCGGGGGCCGGGCGAGACATGGGGACTGGCGGTCAATGAAGCGATGGCCTGCGGCAAACCCATCCTCGTCAGTAACCGCTGCGGCTGCGCTGCCGATCTGGTGAAAAACGGCGCAAACGGATATGTTTTTCAATCGGGAAACCCTGGCGATCTGGCAGAAAAAATGAGAATACTCTATACCTGCGGGCCTGAAAAATTGAGATATTTCGGATTAAAGTCCGGCAAAATAATAAAAGCATGGTCGGTGGAATGCCTTGCAGAATCGGTAACAGCAGTAGTCAATGAAATATGACGGCATAATGCCCGGTTACAGAATTCTGGTAGTTTGCGGCGGGAACACGGTTTCGGGATTGGAGATCGCGAACCTCACGCTGATGAAACAACTAAAAGAAATTGGGTATTCGGTTTGCTGCCTGACGAGCGGCTGGAATGACGGCGCCTTTATTTCCAGGTTACAGGCGCTGGATATACCGTATCAATGCGTCAAACTTGGCAATTTATACATCAGTCGACCGGTCTGGACGCTGGACACGATCCTGAACTTTCCGAAAGCAGTGTTTCAAATCAGGAATTTATTGAAAAGATTTCAACCAGATACTATCATCTTGAATGACCACAGGAGTTTTCTGTACTCAGGTTTTTTATGGAAGGGTTTTAATGTAATATTCTGGGAACATAATCTGCCGCCTGTAAATCTTTTTAATAAAATAACCTACGGACGTTTGGCCAAAACTGTTAGTCACATTGTTGCGTGTTCAGAATACGTCAATCTGCGATTGAGCGAATTCATAATATCTGGCCGTTCCAAAATTCGTACCATTTACAATGGGATAGACACGGCGGACAGTTACGTTGCGCATGAAACAAAAAGAATGGACAACGGTATTCGAATTGGTATCGTAGGGCAGGTAATTCTCAGAAAGGGGCACATGTTGCTTGCGGAAGCCCTGAGTATTTTAGTTGACAGAGGACTGCCCTGTGCGGTTTATATCTATGGAAACGATCAGACGCTATATGCATCCGAAGTGCGTTATTTAGCCGAAAAGATGGGGTTGAATAAACATATTCACTGGATGGGCTTTGTACAGGACAAAAATATGATATATAATAATCTGGACATTGTCGTAGTTCCTTCTATGAACGAACCCTTTGGTTTAGTTGCGCTGGAACCGGCATTGTGGGAAATCCCGGTTGTCGCAGTGCGGTCTGGTGGTTTGCCGGAAATTATCATACATGAATTCAACGGCCTGTTATTCGAACTGGACAACTACAACGATTTAGCTGCGCAACTGGAAAAACTGATAAGCCGTCCGCAATTCCGGTCTGAAATCGGGCGACAAGCAAAGACCGTGCTGATGGAACGATTTTCCGCCAGCCGGATGGCTGACCGGTTTATTGAGATATTCGCATTATCAGATACTTTCGATTTTCAAAAATAATGGGAAAAACGTTTTTCCACTGGCTCATGTGCCGGCTGGGGTTACAGCAACCGCACACTCAAACAACTGAAGCCGAACGGCAGGCGATTGCCAAATACGCGAAAGGGAAACGGCTCGCTGTTGAGATCGGGGTCTTCGAGGGTCGAACCACCGCGATCATTGCAAGCAGCGTTAGGGAAGGCGGTAAAGTTGTTGCTATCGATCCTTTCTTTTCTGGCAGACTGGGAGTTTCATACGGGAAACTAATTGCACATCACTACTTACGCCGGGAAGGGCTGATCTCGATAGTTCGTTTTTTGGAAATGATGAGTTGGGAGGCGGCTCCTTTGATCCGGGATGAGATTGAATTTCTGTTTGTCGACGGCGACCACAGTTATGAAGGTATACTCAAGGACTGGCGCGACTGGTCGGTTAAAATAAAGCCAGGTGGCATCGTTGCGCTGCATGATACCTGCATGCTGCCGGGTCAGGCGGATACCACCATGATGGGTTCACACGAGTATTTTAACAAAGTAATCCGTTTGGATCACCGATTCATCATACTGGAGCAGGTTGACTCCCTTAGTATTCTGCAAAAAACAGAAGAATAAAAGTCGCTTGAAAAATCAATCACTTTCAGTCTTAAATAACCGTCAAATCGGACTCATTGCATTCATTTGCATATTGATGTGTCTGAGTCTGCCTGATATAACCTTGTCCCTTTACGCGTGTTTTGTTCTGCTGATAATCCTTAAATATTTATGGTTGCCCTACCAACCGGCAGTTTTTCTCTTCGGCCTTGTTTTTCAGTGGACACAATCTGCCCTGCGCATTTTTCAGGCCAATTTTGCAGGCGAAAAATTAGATACTTTTGATCAGTCCCCCAATGCCGCTTATGCCGCTTATGCCGCGTTAACTTCTACATTGATTGCCAGCCTGGTAATTGCCTGGTTTCTCCGGACAAACAACTGGGATAAAACCTTTTTGCAAAATAGCCTGGCATCTGTTAATATAAAAAAAGTATTCGGGATACATATTATCATGTTCATCGGGATGCCGCTTTTAGCACTGGTCAAAATTGGAGGTTTATCACAAATCATTGTATCCCTTGAATCGTTGAAATGGCTGGCGTATTGTCTGCTGACCATGTCGGTATTTGTTCAGCGCAGACTATATCTATTACTGGGAATATCCTTTGTCAGCGAGCTCATTCTGGGTTTTACAGGATATTTTTCCAGTTTCAAAAACGTAGTCTTTTTTTCTCTCATTTCCATACTGTCGCTCACACCCAGGGTAACTCCTGGTCGTGTTATAATTTCAACCGTTCTGGGAGTATTTGTAATAGCATTAGGGTTGTTTTGGACCAGCATAAAAGGTGATTACAGAAAATTTCTCAGCGGTGGCCAACGTGCGCAAATAGTAACGGTAAGCGCTACAGAAAGTCTGGAATATGTTTATTCAAGTTTTTCGACCGCACGTAATACCCCTGTTGAGATAATACTCGAATCTTTTTTAAACAGACTTCAATATACCAGAATGATCCAGTTGGTGATGGATTATATCCCCCGGCACCTCGATCATCAACAGGGGAAACAATGGCAGGATGCCATAAATCATATTCTTCAACCCCGAATCTTGTTTCCGGATAAGCCGCCGCTGGACGATTCTGCTATTACTTCAAAATACACCGGGTTGCGTTGGGCCGGCGCTGACGAAGGCACTTCTATCAGTATCGGTTATGTGGCTGAAAGTTATGTAGACTATGGAATCCCCCTGATGTTCATCCCGGTTGCCATTTTAGCATTCCTGGTCGGTTTGTTATATCGAAGCATAACCCGTCAGCCGCGGCAATACGCGTTGCTGTTTTATGTAACATCCATAGTGCTGTTTATCCGGTTTAGCCACATCGAAACCTCCTATACCAAGATTATCGGCGGCCTGATCACCACTTTTCTGGTTTACATACTGATAATTAAGACAGTGGTATTTCCATTGCTCTGGAATTTCATTTCCAGAAGAAGGTAATGAATAATTGTGACCCTCCTCCACATCACCCCCTCCTACAAACCCGCCTTCTGCTACGGCGGCCCTACGCTCTCGGTCAGCTATTTATGCGAAACCCTGGCCCGGCAGCGACATACGGTGGACGTACTGACCACCACTGCCAACGGCCGGACGGAGTTAGCAGTGCCAACCGCGGCGGCGCAATTAACAGAGGGAGTTAAAGTTCGTTATTGCCGGCGCTGGACGGGCGATCACACGCACTTCTCCCCTGCCCTGCTCTGGCAGGTTTGGCAAAATTGCCGGCAATATGATGTGGTACATATTCACTCGTGGTGGAATACGGCAGCTGTTTTTTCGGTGCTGATCTGCCGGATCAGGGGCGTCCGGCCCATGGTTTCGCCGCGCGGCATGCTGAGTCCTTATACGATGCGCAGCCGGGCGAAGCGGATATTTCACCGGCTGGTCGGAAGGGTTTTATTAACGGGCGCCGTTTTACACGCGACAAGCGAACAGGAAAAACGGGAAATTACCGGACTGGTACCCGGGGCAGAAACTTGTTGTCTGCCCAACCTGGTGCCCCTGCCTCCCTTACAGGCAACTGCGCCCGTCGGCCAGGATTGCTTTCAAATCCTGTTTCTCGGCCGCATCGATCCAAAAAAAGGGCTGGAATGGCTGCTGCGCGCTTTGCCGCGTCTGAAAATACCTTACCGCCTCACCATTGCCGGCTCTGGGGCGCCGGAGTATGAGACCGACCTGCGCCGCCTGGCGGAAGATTTAGGTTTAAAAGCCCGTGTGGTCTGGGCAGGCTGGGTGGACGGCGCGCAAAAAAGCCGGTTGCTGGCCGGCGCCGACGTATTTGTATTGCCCTCGCACAACGAAAATTTTGCCAACGCGGCCCTGGAAGCCCTCGCAATGGGCACGCCCGCGGTACTCAGCGACCGGGTGGGTCTGGCGGATTATGTGCAACAAACCGGCTTCGGACGGGTATGTCCGGCCGAAGTTAACGCCATTGCCGAAGCCCTCGGCGACCTGGCGAAAACCGGCCCCTCGCAGGGGCGTAAAACCATGGCTGAACGCGTTCGGCGGGATTTTGACCCGGAACGCCTGGCACAAGCGTATGTGGAAGTATATCGGACATTGGCTGGCCGCGACAGGTGAGTTCATCCGGCGCGAATGGCCCTGGTGGGGCGCCTATACTGCTGCCGTGTTAGTGGCGACAGCATATCCTGCCAGACTGGCTTTGCCGGCAGGGCTTGTCCTGTTGAGCGCCGAACTGATCGTCTGGCTTCGCACCATCGGCCGGGAAATCAACCTTGGCGGTATTTTGAGGGTAACCGTCCTGCTCACGATGTGGGTAGCGCCGGCCCTGGCGTATTGGGGTGCGCAAGCTGCCTGGTATTCCGGACACGTCATGCCGGTAGCGGCGTCCGTTTACTGGTCTCTGGCAGCGCCTGGCGCGGCGCTGCTCAACAGCGTAATCCGGATGCGCTGGCTACTTCAAGCGGCCCGGGTGACAGACTTTCCAGGTTTTAAAAACCCGGAAAGTCTCACAGCCATTATCTTGATCCTCACAGGACTGACCGCCCAACTGGCACTCCCTGCAGCGCCGTCCGCCCTGCGGCAGCTGTTTCACCTGCTGTCGTTGCTGGTTTTCACCGGAATACTGTACGGCATGCTCGCCTGGCCGGTGCGGCGCTGGTGGTGGGTGTTGGGCGGCAGTATTTATGCGGGCGCCCTGGCCCTGCAAACAACCCTTTTCGGCAGCGCCCTGATGTGGATACTGATGATGTGTATGTTCGCCGCGAAGGGCCGCGCAATACCGGCCGGTTGGCGTTACGGGATGGCCGCCGCGGGCATGGCAGGGCTGTGGCTGTTGCTTTCCTTTAAATACGAATACCGGAAAACTTTGCAACAGCCAGGCCGGCAGGCCCCGGCTTTCAGCGTGTTCACGGAAATGTTTTGGCAACAGATCGCCCACCCGGAGCGGATATTTAACCCGGCTGTGTTGGAAACTGCCGTCAACCGTTTCAATCAGGGATACTACATGGCCCAAACCATGGCCTGGACGCCCTCGCGGGAACCTTATGCCCGCGGCGAAACCCTGTACGAAGATGTAAAAGGCGCCTTGCTGCCCCGCTTGCTGGCGCCCGACAAACACCGGGCCGGCGGATATGAAAACATGGCGCGTTTTGCGGGCGTAAGCGGTCGCTCGTACAGTATGAATATCGGCATTTTTGGGGAAGCGTATGCCAATTTCGGTATTGGCGGAGGCATCATTTGTCTTTTGGGTTACGGCCTGCTGCTCGCCGCGCTGATGCGCCTGAGCGTCCGGCATCTGGATCCGCCGTGGTGGCCATTCCTTTTTCTTCCGGCATTGCACGTCGAATCTGACATGGGTATAGTTTTTAATCATTTGGTAAAAGCCGGCCTGATCGCCTTAACCCTGACCGGCCTATTCCATACCGTCCAAAAATACCGCTGACTTTAAACTTCGAAATTCAAACTTGAAACTTCCTATCAGCGTCATCATCCTCACCTATAACGAAGAAAAAAACCTGCCGGATTGCCTGGCATCGGTGCAGGATTGGGCAGGGGAAATCTTTGTGGTGGATTCTGGCTCCGCGGACCGCACACCGGAGATCGCCCGCGCGGTGGGAGCAACCGTTGTCGAACATCCGTTTGAAAACTACGCCCGGCAGCGCAACTGGGCCCTGGACAACCTGCCCCTGCGCTGCGAATGGACGTTGCAGATCGACGCCGACCACCGCGTCACGCCGGAATTGCAGGCATCGCTGCGGCAACTGTTCAATCCCCTGCCGCCCGCCGGGGTGAACGGCTACATGGTCAGCCGGCGCACGATATTTATGGGCAAATGGATCCGTCGCGGCGGGCACTACCCGGTCTATCACGCCGTGTTGTTTCGCCGGCAGTCCGGCCGTTGCGAAGACAAGTTGTACGACCAGCATTTCGTCGTTCAGGGGACGGTAGGGAAACTCCGGGGCGATATCATCGATGTAATCACCAATTCGCTGAACACCTTTACCGAACGGCACAACCGCTGGTCGAGCCTGGAAGCCGCGGAGCAATCGGGCGCAACTGGCCAAACAGGCGCTCCACGCATTCAACCCAGAATAGCCGGCACACCCATGGAACAGCGGCGTTTCCTGAAATCCGCCTACGAAAGATGGCCGCTGTTTGTCCGGCCGTTTTTGTATTTCCTGGTGCGGTATTTTTTCCGGCTGGGATTTCTGGATGGCCGGCGCGGACTCATTTTCCACTTCCTGCAGGGATTCTGGTTCCGCTTTTTGATAGATGCCAAGATTTTTGAACAACGGCACCGGAATAATCCGGCGGCGAATGAAAACAGACCTTGGTAAATTCGACAATTCCTGGTACCGGCCCGGCCGGCCGGCGCCGGTCCGGGCGCTTTGGTATTTGACCAACGCCGTTTTTTTCATCAATCCCCTGTTTCCCTTTTCCGGCTTTAAAGTGTTTTTACTGCGCCTGTTCGGCGCAAAAATCGGCCGGCAGGCGGTCATAAAACCGGGGATCAATATCAAATACCCCTGGCGACTCCGCGCGGGCGACCACTGCTGGATCGGCGAAAAAGTCTGGATCGATAATCTGGCAGACGTGGAGATCGGAAATCACGTGTGCATCTCCCAGGGCGCCTATTTGTTGACCGGCAATCACGATTATAAAAAACAGGCTTTCGACCTGATAACCAGCCCGATCAGGCTGGAAGACGGCGTTTGGGTTGGCGCCAAATCAATTGTCTGTCCTGGAATCGTCTGCCATTCGCACGCCGTACTATGCGCCGGTTCGGTTGCCACGAAAAACATGGAGGCTTACGCAATTTACCAGGGCAATCCGGCGGTAAAGGTTCGGGTAAGACAAATCGTAAATCGTAAATCGTAAATCGTATTGCTCCCGCTCGTCTCCATCATCACCCCTGCTTTCAACAGTGCCGCCACGCTCCGCGATACGCTGGATAGCGTGTGCCGGCAGGATTATCCAGCACTGGAGCATATCATCGTGGATGGCGGCTCATCGGATGGCACCCAAAACCTCGTATTACAATCCGGAAGTCAGGCACGGTTAATATCAGAACCGGATCGCGGATTGTACGATGCCATCAACAAGGGCCTGAATGTGGCCGCCGGGGACATCGTGGGAGTGCTCAATTCCGACGATTTTTACTGCCACGACCGGGTCATCAGCCGGGTGGTTGACTTGATGAACCGGCAAAATGCCGATGTGGCTTACGGCGATTTGTGTTATGTGGCGGCGGCCGATGCCCGTCGTGTCGTGCGCTACTGGCGTTCGGGCGAATACCGGCGGAAAAAATTTCTTTACGGCTGGATGCCGCCGCATCCCACCTTTTTTGTCCGGAAAAAAGTGTATGCGCAGTTAGGCGGTTTCGACCTGGCGCTGCATATTGCCGCCGATTACGAGCTGATGTTGCGGTTCCTTTTCCGCCACGGCCTGAATGCCGCCTATTTGCCCGAAGTGCTGGTGTACATGCGCACCGGCGGCCTGAGCAATGCGAGTTTCCGGCACCGGTTGCAGGCAAACCGGGAAGACCGCGAAGCCTGGCGTCGCAACGGGCTGCGCCCCTATTTTTTCACCACCTGGCTGAAGCCCCTGCGAAAGATACCGCAGTATTTTCTGCCGCCACCCACCCTATGATAAGTGTCGTTTTATTTGCCGCCACGCGGCCCAATCTGGTTAAAATTGCCGCGTTATATCACGCTTTGAAGGTCGATCCGGCTTTCGAGGTGGAAGTGGTATACGCTTCGCAGCACTACGACGATTCCATGTCGGAATACCTGTACAAGCAATTGGAACTTCCCCGGCGGCATACCCGCTTGCCGCTCCCCAAAAACCCTGGCGCCAAACAAATGGCTGCGCTGACGAAACAATTCCTGCATTACCTGGAAGAAAACTATCCCGACCGGGTGATCGTCACGGGCGACGTGAATGCCACGCTGGCTGCTGCCCGGGCAGCCCACCGGGCAGGTATTCCCCTGGCTCATGTGGAGGCGGGCCTGCGTAGTTTCGACGCGGGCATGCCGGAAGAACACAACCGCATTGCCACCGATGCCCTGGCCGATGTTCATTTCGTGTCGGAAATATCCGGTGTCCGTCACTTGTTGCAGGAAGGTTGCGACCCGGCTGGCATTCACCTGGTCGGGAATGTGATGATCGATACATTGGCCCGGATGTTGCCTGTTGCTTTATCCCTGCCCTGGCCGGAAAGCCTTGCCGCCATTCCGCCGGAAGTATTGTCAGGCCCTTACTTCGTCGCCACGCTGCATCGCCCCGCGAATGTGGATACGCCGGATGCCCTGGGACGCATACTGCACCTTTTGCGGCGACTGGCATCGCAGGCGCCGGTCATCTTTCCGGTGCACCCGCGCACGGCCCGGCGTTTGGAAACCTTTGGTTTGCAGCAGGATTTATTCACCATTCCAAACCTTTATGCCGCGGCCCCCTTGGGTTATCTGGAATTTATCCGCCTGATGCGCGATGCCGCGCTGATGATCACCGATTCGGGCGGTATCCAGGAAGAAAGCACCTGGCTGGGCGTTCCCTGCCTTACCTTGCGCGCCAATACCGAACGCCCTGCGACGATTGAAACGGGCACCAACGTGCTGGCCGGCGACGCGGATCAGGAAACGATAATTCGTTACGCCAGCGACGCCCTGGCCGGCAACTGGAAGAAAGGCGCCATTCCGCCGCTTTGGGACGGACAGGCGGCAATGCGCATCGCGTATTTGCTTAAAACAAAACATTCGGTAAAATATCGTCAGCGAACCATTACACATGGCGTTTTATAACCCTCTAACCAGCAACCTTTTCATCTATGTCCAAAACAGCATTAATTACCGGGGTGACCGGGCAGGATGGCGCCTATCTGGCCGAACTGTTATTGAAGAAGGGATATATTGTCCACGGCATCAAACGCCGCTCGTCGTTGTTCAATACCGAACGCATCGATCACCTGTACCAGGATCCGCACGTCGAGCATAAAAACTTTATCCTGCACTACGGCGACCTGACCGATTCCACCAACCTGATCCGGATCGTGCAGCAGGTACAGCCCGACGAAATTTATAACCTCGGCGCGCAAAGCCACGTTCAGGTGAGTTTTGAAACGCCGGAATACACCGCCAATGCCGATGCCATGGGCGCCTTGCGACTGCTGGAGGCAATTCGTTTACTGGGTCTGACAGAAAAAACCCGCTTCTACCAGGCTTCCACTTCCGAACTGTACGGCAAGGTGCAGGAAATCCCGCAAACGGAAAACACGCCTTTTTACCCTCGGTCGCCTTATGGCGTGGCCAAATTGTACGCCTACTGGATCACGGTCAACTACCGCGAATCGTACGGCATGTATGCCTGCAACGGCATCCTGTTCAACCACGAAAGCCCGATACGGGGCGAAACCTTTGTGACGCGCAAGATCACCCGCGCCGCCGCCCGTATTGCCATGGGTTTACAGGACAAACTCTGGCTCGGCAACCTCCATGCCCAGCGCGACTGGGGGCACGCCCGCGACTACGTGCAGGCCATGTGGCTGATGATGCAACAACCGGAACCCGAAGATTTTGTTATTGCCACGGGGCAAACCACCTCCGTGCGGGACTTCTGTCGCATGGCCTTCCGCGAACTCGGTGTGGAACTGGAATTCAAGGGCGAAGGCGCGGCGGAAAAAGGCATCGTAGCCAGCGCGCGCAATACCGAATATGCCTTTCAGCCCGGTCAGGAGGTCATCGTGGTCGATCCGCGTTATTTCCGCCCCGCCGAGGTAGACCTGCTGATCGGCGACGCCTCCAAAGCCCGGCAAAAACTGGGCTGGGCGCCGGCGCATACCCTGCAAGACCTGGTGCATGAAATGGTGCGCAGCGACCTGGCGATTTTCCACCAGGAACGGTTCCTGAAAGAAGGCGGGTTTCATGTGAAATCCCGGTTCGAGTGATAAAATCTATGGAAAAAACAGCCAAAATATACATTGCCGGCCATACCGGCATGGTCGGTTCGGCTATTCTGCGCCGCCTGCAGGCCGCTGGATACGGGAATTTTGCCCTGCGAACTTCCCGCGAACTCGACCTGCGCAACCAGACTGAAGTTCGGGAGTTTTTCCGCCGGGAAAAACCGGAATATGTGTTCCTTGCAGCAGCCAAAGTGGGCGGCATCCTGGCCAACAATACCTACCGCGCCGAATTTTTGTACGACAACCTCATGATCGAAGCCAACATTATACAGGCTGCCTGGCAAAATGAGGTGAAAAAGCTGCTGTTCCTCGGCTCTTCCTGTATTTATCCCAAAATGGCGCCACAACCGCTGAAAGAAGAATACCTCCTGACAGGTTTGCTGGAGCCGACGAACGAACCTTATGCCATCGCCAAAATCGCCGGCATCAAGCTATGCGACGCCTACCGCGCCCAATACGGTTGCAACTTCATTTCGGTGATGCCCACCAACCTGTATGGGCCGAACGATAACTACCATCCCGAAAACAGCCACGTGCTGCCTTCCCTGATCCGGAAATTTCACGAGGCCAAACGCGACGGCGCACCCTTTGTAACCCTTTGGGGCACCGGCTCCCCCCTGCGCGAGTTCCTGCACGTCGACGACCTGGCCGACGCCTGTTATTTTCTGATGGAACGGTACGACGAACCGGGTTTTGTCAATATCGGCGTCGGGGAAGACCTGTCCATTCTTGAACTTGCGCAACTTGTACGGCGCATCGTGGGTTATACCGGCGATATCCGCCACGACCTGTCCAAACCCGACGGTACGCCGAGAAAACTGATGGATGTGAACAAACTGACCGCCCTGGGCTGGAAGGCCAAAATTGGTCTGGAAGAAGGGATTACGAGCGTTTACAAGGAATACAAAAACACAATCTGATATGCATAACTCCGGCAACACATACGTAGCCATCATGGCGGGCGGCGTTGGAAGCCGTTTCTGGCCGGGCAGCCGCGAGGCGCGGCCCAAACAATTTCTCGACATGCTGGGCGTGGGCAAAAGCCTGCTGCGTCTTACTTTCGAGCGTTTCCTCCCGCTCTGCCCCGTGTCGAACATCTTTATCGTCACTAACGCGGCTTACCGCGACCTGGTGAAACAACAACTGCCCGAATTGTCCGACAACCAGATCATCGGCGAACCCAGCCGGAACAACACAGCCCCCTGCATCGCATACACAGCCTTTAAACTCGCCGGCCTCAATCCCGGCGCCAACATGGTGGTGACGCCTTCCGACCATATCGTTTTAAAAGAGGATATTTTCCGCGAAAAGATCGGCCAGGCGCTGGATTTTGCCGACCGGCACGACGCGCTCCTTACGCTTGGCATCACCCCCTCGCGCCCGGATACCGGTTACGGTTATATCCAGTTTAAAAACGCTGCCGAACCCGGCATTTACAAAGTGGAACGTTTTGCCGAAAAACCCAAACTGGCCGACGCGCAGGCTTTTGTCGCCTCCGGCGAATACGTGTGGAACGCGGGTATCTTTATTTGGAATGTCAAAAACGTACTCGAGGCTTTTAAAAACCATTCGCCTGAAATTTTTCACATCCTGGAAAAAGGAGGTTCCGTGTACAATACCCCGGAGGAACAGACATTTATCAATAAAACATATCCCGGTACGCCCAATATTTCGGTCGACTTCGCCATCATGGAAAAGGCGCCCAACGTTTACACCATTCCGGCCGATTTCGGCTGGTCGGATCTGGGCACCTGGGCCAGCCTGCACCTTGAATGTCCGAAAGACGAACACGGCAACGTTTTACAGGGCGACCATATCCTGGCGCTGGATGTTCGCAACTCCCTGGTGCGCGCGCCGCGAGGCAAACTTGTGGTGCTCAAAGACCTCGATGATTATATCGTGGTGGATGAACCGGATGTGCTGCTGATCTACCCAAAATCGAAGGAACAGGAGATTAAACAGGTTACCATCCGGGCAAAAGAACTGTTCGGGGATACTTTTCTTTAATTTAAGGAAAAAAAATTTCGTTTGCATTTGGCACTTAAAAGAGTTTGCCTACTTTAGCCCCTGTAATATTTAATCCGTTTCTCTTATACACCTGTGTTTGTACCGTCCTGGTCTCTGCATTATCGTCAAACATACATAAACAGCAGCACCGTGAGACAGTACCAATCAATCACCGTTCACCCTGAGATTCAAGATGGAGCGCCGGTTTTTAGTGGAACCCGGATACGTATCGAAACTTTTTGCGATTTCATGCGCATCGGCGTCAGCGTAAATGAGTTTCTGGACGAGTTCCCGTCCATTACCCGTGATCAGGCACTGGAGGTGTATGATCTGGTTAAAAATCAATACAGCGTAGAGCAGATCAAGACGCTCGTTGAAGGGCCTTCTGCTTCCGCTACTTCTTCCACGCGGATTTTTGCCGCGAATCGCTAAGTTCAACCAACCTTTCTACTGCTGCGCCATTAGCCGGAATCCTGGCTAATGGCGCAGTTCTTTTTAATGGTAGTGACTGAAAAAAAAATAATCCTGGTTGCCAACACCTCCTGGAACCTGTGGAATTACCGGCTTTCCCTGATCCGGGCGCTGGCCGGGCAAGGCTATACGGTGGTGTTGGCAGCGCCCGCAGACCGCTTCAGGGATACCTTGCTTCATCTGGGGGGAATCCGATTCATTTCCCTGCGTCATTTATCCAGGAAAAGCTTGTCGCCCCTGCAAAACCTGCTGTTGCTGTGGGAATTGTATCGCCTGTTCCGCCGGGAAAAACCGGCCGTGGCGGTGCTGTACACTATAAAGCCCAATATCTTTGGCAACTTTGCCGCCGCATTAACAGGCATCAAAACGGTCTCCGTTCTGGAAGGTCTGGGTTATAGCGGCACTGCGCCGGTACGCTGGCGCCGGCTGGCCGCCCTGTTGTACCGGCTGGCTTTATGCACAGCGCGGAAAGTCGTGTTTTTAAATGCGGACGATTGCCGGGAATTTCTGGAAAAAAAACTGGTGCAGCCGGCGAAAACACGAGTCATTCATGGTCCGGGCATCGATACGGCGCATTTTTCACCGCTCGAACGGCAAAAAAAGTACAAACTGGCGTTTTTGTTTTCCGGACGCCTGCTGACGGAAAAAGGCATCCGGTCGTTTGCCGACGCTGCGGAGCAGTTGCACCGGGAAGGCGTTCCCGCCATTTTTCAAATTCTGGGCGCCCCGGACCCCGGAAATCCCACCAGCATCGACATCCGGGAAGTACACAACTGGGCAAATGCCGGTTTCGTACAATATCACGGCAGCGCCGACGACGTTCGCCCCTTCCTTGCCCGGGCCGATGTGCTGGTATTGCCCTCCTGGTACCGGGAAGGCGTACCCCGTTCGGTACTGGAAGCAATGGCTATGGGGAAAATCATCATTACCACCGACACGCCCGGCTGCCGCGATACAGTGGAGTCCGGGGAAAACGGATTTCTGATTCCGCCCGGCGATACGCCCGCATTGGTAAATGCCATGCGACAGGTTTTGGCAGCAACGCCCGAACAACGCGCGTACATGTCTGCCCGAAGTATCGAAAAGGCTCGTACAGAATTCAGCGATACCGTTGTGCTGCCGCAATATCTCAGGGTCATTGAAAGGGCTTGGACATCGATTTCCGCCCCTGAAACCCCAGCCCCATAGCCATCAGTTTAAGGGAAGTATATAGTTTCGCTGTTCGTTATTCGATATTCATAAGCCGCCCCAACCGCTTCCACCGTAAACGCCTTAACACGCACCGCGCGGGCGTTCGCCGGAACGGTTTCCCGCTCTCCTTCCAGAAAGGCGATCCACCGCCGAACTTCTCCCTCGCCCACTTCATTATTGTGCGCCCGAAGGGTAAGCAACCCGGGCTGATCCTCCCAAAAGGCCGTAAACGGGTCATTCTGAACATAGCACAGATTGACCACCGGTTTGCCGGAGGCAAAATATTCCACTGCTTTGCTGGGCAACTGGAAATCGGTGAGGTTGCCGATATTGAGCAAAATATCCAATTGCCGCATGGCAACCCGCACTTCTGACCTTGGGCGCAGACCATACAGCCGGATAGCCGGCTGGCGGCGCAATTTGTCCCAGAATTCCGGGAAAGTCTCGCCGTAGAAATGCACCCGAAGCCGGCGCTGCCATTCCGGGCGCAGCCGGAATGTTTTTTCCAGCAGATCCAAAAAAGCGTCGGGCGTACGCACCGGCGCGTAAAAAGCGCCGAAGTAACCAATGTTTATGATCCGGTCGGCCGGATTGGCCGCCAGGTTTTGCCATTCATTGTCATGCGCTTCCATTTCCCAGGCCGGATGCAGCAAGGGCGGAATGACGGAGATTTCTTGCGCCAAATCGCCAAACCGGGAACGGTAAGCCGCCGCCGCCGCCGGGTGGGTCACCGTTATCGCGTCGGCTTTTTCCAGCACAGCCTGTTCCAGCCAGCGACTGAGCCTGCCGTAAAGCCGGGCATTATTGAGCGGGCGCGCCTGTATCGTGAACGGATCGCCGATGTCGGCCAGCCAGTGAAGCGCCGGAAACCGGCGCCTGACCGACAGGCCAATCAAATGGCCGGTGAATGGCAGCGATACGGAGATCACTGCATCAAAAGGTTGCTCTTCCAGCAACTCTATCACCTTTTTACGAGCCGGGAAATACCACAAACAGGCGTCGTCGGGGAAATAAATATTTTTCCAGATTGTTTTGTACAACCAGTTTGCCAAACGCATCCAGGCCGACGGGCGTTCTGCGCCCTTCCCTACCCTGCCCCGGCCGCTTTGGGTTCCGGAAAAGTAGTAAACGACCTCTTTAAGGGAATCAAATCCTGCCCGGTGCACTTGTACGCCATTTACCCGTTCAAACCGGGCATAACCCTGGCGCCGCGCGCACACTACATGCACCTCGTATCCCTGTGCCGCCCAATGCTCCGCGAGGGCCGTCCAGCGATGCGCCCTCGGATGGATAAAAGGGTGATACCAGGCAGTGATAATCAGGAGACGTTGCAAAAAAGTTATGAGTTATGAGTTATGAGTTATGAGTGATCGGTACAGGAGATATAATTTTTGAGCAGTGAGGTCAATGTCGAATCCGGTTTCGATATGCCGGCGGGCAGCGGCAGCGAATTGCTGGTACTCCGGGTTGCCCATGCGGTAAAAACGTTCGATGTGCCGGGCCAGTCCGGCCGGGTTATGTTCGGGTGCCAGCAGCCCGGTTTGGCCATGCAGCACTTCGGATGGGATATCAAAGTGCGTGGTAGCGATAACCGGCATGCCGCTGGATTGGGCTTCCAGAATAGACACCGGACCGCCTTCGCAATCGCGGCTGGCGGCATAATGACTCGGTTGGATAAATACATCGTGCCGGGCAAACAGCGCCGGCAGTTCGTCATGCGGTACAAAATCGAGCCATTCCACAATTGAATGTATGCCCCGGCCCTGAATAAAATTTTCCATTTGGCGCGCCAAATGCCGGTCGTGCCTTTCTCCGGCAATGGTCAGGCGAATATCGGGACAAGTCTGCCGGACAATGTGCAATGCCTGTAAGGTGTCCATAAATCCTTTCTTTTCTGTAATGGTGGCAACCTGCAACAGCCTGAGCCGGTTGGGTGTTTTCACCCGCGCCAAAAACGGGAAATCCGCCGGTTTCATGCTCATGGGCAAAACGGCGATCTTGTGCTCCGGCGCCCCCTGCCGCATCAGCACAGATTTCCCATGTCCGCCTGCACAGGTTATCGCGGCTGCGCCGGAAAACAATTGCCGGTAACGCCGCTGCCAGGCCTGGTTTCGGGCGGGTACACTTTCATAGTCATAACCATAAAAAGAAACGATCAGCGGAATGTCCAGCCGTTCGGCCATATCGAGGTAATGGCAACCCGCGGGGGCAAAATGGGCGTGCATCAGATCAGGTTTGCGGAGCGACAACTGTTTTTCCAGCCAATATCTATACAACGGCACATACCGCTCCAGGCGAACCAATAATCCCTGCAAACGGGAGCCTGCCCACTCTGTGGGCGGAAACCACCCGCACAGACGCTGCAGGGGCCGTTCCAAAAATTCAAATCCCGGGTCGAAATATTGATTCCGTACGATTACAGGCGCCGCCACGCCGACTTCCGTTTCCGGAAGGGCCCGGAGCATCCGGTAAGCCCAGTTCATCGTGTGCGGCAGGTAATGGTCGAACAGGTGCAGTACTTTGATCCGTTCAGCCATGGTGTGGCGCCTCCTTTTTATCGCCTGCTGTTGCCGCGGCTACCAACACAGTGTGCAACTGTTCTGCGGCGGCATCCCAGCTAAAGTCGGCCCGACGCCGGTGACCATTTGCTATCAAGGCTGCCCGAAGCCCGGCATCCCGGTACAATTGTTCGAGGCCGGCAGCAATGTCCTCCACCGAATAGGGGTCGACCAAAAGAGCGGCGTCGCCGGCGATTTCCGGCAAACAACTCGATCTGGCTGTCAGCACCGGCGTGCCCGCGTTCATGGCCTCCAGAAGCGGCAGGCCGAAACCTTCGTGGATAGACAAATAGGTAAGTGCCAGGGCAGCGGCCATCAGTCGGGTCAGGTCCGGTTCGGACACATAGCCGAGAAAATGGATGTCCTTTCGGAAACGGGCCTGGTCGTAAGCCGATTTTACGTCGCCGGTTTGCCAGGCAAAACGCCCGGCCAGCAGCAGTTTTACAGGGGCCCCAGTGCTCGCTTTAAATGCATCGAAAGCCCGCAACAGTCGCGGAATGTTTTTACGCGGATGGATGGCGCCGGTGTAAAAGAAATAATCCTGTCCGTCTGCAAAGATCGAACGCACCTGCTGTTTTTCCTCCTCCGGCAAGGGCCGGAACCCCTCCCGGCAACCGTTGTACACCGCGGAAACGCGGGCAGGCGCTATGCCCGTTTTTATAATTTCCTGTCTGGTAAATCCGGAAACAGCCACCAAATAGTCGGCCCGGCGCAAAAAGCGCGGCATAAACCAACGGTAATATGCCCGCGCCCACCAGCGCACCTGTTTGGGGTATTGCATGGGGATCAGGTCGTGTACCGTCATCACGACGGGCGTCTTTGAACGCAGGCTCAGGTGAGCGTCCGGTGAAAAGAAAATTTCGGCTGAGTAATGTTTCAAGGCGCGCGGCACCGACCATTCGAACCAGATCAGCCAGGTCAGAGGGTGCCTCGCTCGCGGGGCCATTACTACCGGAACCACGTTTTCGCCGTAAATAAAATCGGGATGAAATGGCCGGTCAAAAAGAAAGATGAAGGTGTCTTTTGGATATTTGATCACCATACGCCGCAACAGTTCATGCGTGTACCATCCCAGGCCCTCGAGTTTGCCAGGCAATAAGAAACGGGTGTTGACGGCGATACGCAAATGTGGAAAAGTTAAGGCAAGTAAGTGGGGAATGCAGTTTACTTTTGCGGCTGCAAAATTGGACATTTCCCTTCAAACCAGAAACCTTCAAACCAGAAACCCTCAAACCTGCACAAAATATGCTCGAATTCTCTGCTGCCAATCTCCGCCGGCTGGCCATTTCCTGGGTCGGCAATAAGAACCGTTACGAAGGGGTCAACATCCCCAAACAAACCCTGGTGCCCGTACACGACGTGGCGCACGAACTGCTGATCGGTTCCTTCCTAAAACCGTTTGAAAAATCGGCCGAGTTCTTCTATTTCTTCCATGAAGAAGACGTCAGTAATCACCTGGTTTACCAGAGTTGCATGGCTATTTTCCACGACCCGGAAACGCTGCACGAAGAGGCCGCCCGGCTGGCCGGCATGTTGTACGAAAACTGCGAAAATCCGAAAATCCAGGGCGGTGAGTTTTTAGTGGCCTATTTTGAAGACCTGATGCTGCAAGGCGAACCTGCCAGCGCCATCGGCCTGTGGAAAGTACAGTCCAAAGACCCTTTTCTGAAAGTGGAACGCACCGCCGAATCCTTTGCCCTCAATGTTCTGGAAGGTATTCCCACCGGAAAACTGGAAACCGCCGCGCTCATCTTCAACCTCGACGAGGCGGAAGGATACCGGCTGTACGCTATCGATGCCGTTTCCAAAAAAGACGAGCGATCTTTCTGGAAAGACGAGTTCCTGCGCCTGCGCCCCATTGAAGACAATTATTTCAATACCCGCCACTACATCGCCCTATCCGGCGAGTTTATCCACGAACGCCTGCCGCACAAATTCGGCCTCGACCGCGCCGATCAGCTGGACGCGCTGTACCGTTCCGGGCTCTATTTCAAAGAAAACGAACACTTTGAAGTGGACGACTTTGCCCAAACGCTTTTTCCCGAGGAAGAACAGCAGGAAGCCTTTAAAAACTTCCGCGACGAATATGCTAAGGCTTATGCTGTGCCGCTGGAGGATAAATTCGACATCAGCATGCCTGCCGTCAAAAAGGAATTCAAAGTGCTGAAAAGCGTCATCAAACTGGACAAAAACTTCCATATCTACGTACACGGCCGCCGCGACCTCATCGAACGCGGGTTTGATGAAGACAAGGGAAAGAAATATTATAAGGTGTTTTTTGACGACGAAGAGTAAAAGAAAAAAGCCTCCCTCCTTTGTTTAATGCGCCAGCGCCCGTGCCGGAATTGGAATCCTCGCCCCTCCTACCGGCGCATACGACACCCGCAGGCCGGCCCCGCCTCCGCTGTTGAAATACAACATCCTGAGTTGATGCCAGCCTTGCTGCAGATAGGCATAGCCGCTGCGCTCCTGCATGCCGTGATCGCCATCGTTGTCGGTAACGAGCTGGCCGTCAAGATATAATTGGCTGCCGTCATCCGATTCGAGGAAAAACTGGTAGCCATAAGTTTGGGGGGCATAGAAATAACCTTTCCAAACCATGCCGCACTGTTCCTGCAGACAAAGCGGATCCAGTTCTATCGTGGGCACGACGGCATTTTTCTGCGTCACGCCGTATTCCAGCGAGGCCGCGTCGTATTTATCGGCTTTCAGCAGGCGCATATTCAGGCCGGCGTCGGGCTGCCGGAACATGGACAGGCTGGGCATGAGCGACAATATTTGCACACGGGCCGTATCCTCCTTGCTGGCCAGCAAACCCGTTTTGAATGCCCGCGCGCGAATCGTCCGGGCCTCGTTCAGGGTGGAAGGCTGCGAATAAGCGGGAGACTTTTCCGTGGGCACAGAGCCGTCGGCTGTGTACCTGATCGTGGCGCCGCTGGTGACACAGGACATGGTAATGATCGGTCGCATCGTTTGCGGTTCGTATTGGATATCGATTTTGGGTTTGGCGACAAATTCGCCGTAATTCGAAATTTTTACCGCGAAAGCGTGGGGCGATTTGAACTTGTTCGGATCGTAATACGGCAGGGAAATGGTTGTCGTATTGCCCGTCACCGTCCAGCGCAGGGCTTCCTTAGTATCCAGCAAGGTGACGAGCGCATTCCTCGGCAATTGGATGTCCTTCAATATCAGCCGGTTATCCGAAGGATATTTGGGGAAGATCGCAAACAGCGTGTTTTCCCTGGGTTTATAAGTAAAGAAAATTTCCCTGACGGCGTAGCCGGGTTCCGGGGCTACGGTTTGTTTCAGGAGCAGGTCGCCGCCGGTTTTCCATCCGTCCACTTTATCCGCCTTGAAATTTCGGTTGCCTTCACTCCACTGGCATGGTATGCGCCAGCGCCGTGTGCCGTAAATCGCCTCGCCGTTGATTTCCAGCCAGCGGCCCATATCCAGCAGGCGTTCCTGCATGATCGGCGGAATTTTGCCATGCCCGTCAGGGCCAATATCGAGCAGAAAATTCCCCCCGCGCGACACCTTGTCTATCAGGTGCAATACCAGCGTTTGCGCAGAATTGTAATCTTCGGCGTCTTCAGCGCGGTTGTATCCGTACGAAAAGCCCATACCGCGGCTTTCTTCCCAGGCATGATCTTCAAAATCCAGTTCGGGCTGGTATTCGGGGGTGTAAAAACCGCCGTGGTTGAAGCGTACGCCGCTGCCCCAGCGGTCGTTGACGGCTACGAAATCGCGCACCGGGCTTTGGTTGTATAGCCAGGAAAGGAACTTCGGCGATTGCCAGGTTTCGGGCGTTTCATCCCAATCGCCATCGGACCAAAGCACCCAGGGCTGATAGCGGTTTACCAGGTCGTGCAATTGAGGCAAGGCGTGTTCATAAGCATAACGCGCGCGGTTCAACTTCCACAGCGGGTTGTACCACTCGTACAGCGAGTAATAGAGACCGGGTTTTACATTCGTTTTTTGCAGCGCGGTAAACAGATCGCCCACCAGGTCGCGTTTCGGGCCGCGATCTGCCGAATTCCAGGGAAAACGCCAGCTTTGGCCGGCTTGCGCGCTGGGCCACAGACAATAACCGTCGTGGTGTTTGGACGTGAGCACCACGTATTTGGCGCCCGCTTTTTCAAAAAGTTTAGCCCACTCGTCGGGCTCAAACAACTCGGCGTGAAAATCGTCGGCCAGATCGTAATAGGTGCGGTTGCCGTAATTTTTGGCGTGATACTCACGAACCTTTCCATTGTGCGCATTGGTTTCAAAGGAATGTTGGTACCATTCGGCATAGTTGCCTTTCGCCGTGTAGGCCGGCACGGAATACACACCCCAGTGGATAAAGATGCCGAATTTGGCGTCGAGCCACCACTCGGGAGTGGGCCGGGAGTCGAGCGAAGTCCAGTCAGGTTGATAAGGTTGTTGTGCCGTTAAAGGGAATAGCAGCAGGGCAAATAAACTCGGGAGGAAGATTTTGCGCATGGCGTCGCGGGTTAATGCGTGAAAAGATCGTTATTGGGAACGGACAAATGTAGAAAAAGCAATACTGAAAATGCGCATCAGTACGCGGTGATGCTGCAAGGAACTATTGCCATGAGTTCAGGTTAAATATTCATGCGCCTCCGCGCAGTTGTTCAACTTTTTTGGTGAGCCAGCGCCATTCCGCCGTATTCTGTGCGCTTTTAAGGTCTTCTGCAATTTTATCCAACCATTTCATGTCCGGATCGGCCTGCCCACGCCAGCGGTTGAGCCGCATCATAAAATTTACGAACAAGGTATATCGTTTTTTTCTTTCTTTGGTTAGTTTGTTTTCTCTTGAAAGGGCAACATTCAGACTGTTCAGCTTGCTTTCCACCAATTCGTATTCATCCACCCCGGCTTCAAAGAAAAGTTTGATCTCCAATGTTTTGGACAAATACTTGTATTGTAATTCCGGCAAGTTCAGATGAACGACGATGTCCCTTGCCCGGTCGAATTCCCTTTGATGAAACAATAAAAGGGCCAGGTTAAACTGGTAGTAATCTTCGGATGGCTGGCCGCCCTGAATGCGGTCGCGGTAAGTCATCAGAAATTTTTCCACCCAGGCGAATTGCCTTGCCGCGAGTCCGACCGTCACCAGACTTAATATTTCATTGGCAAAAATAGAGGCATTGGCATTGAGCCGTTCAGGCTCGATCCAACGTTCAAAAAGCTGGAGCAACACGTTTCGATATTGTTCTTCACTGAAACGGCGCGTACAAAAATTGTAGGCAAAAGCTTCGAGGCGTTTGCGATGATACAGCGAGATATGCGCTTTGTTTTCCTCGAGTAGTTCCATAAATTCCTGAAAAGCTTCTTCCGCCGGCCGGCCATCCAAATGAAAGAAGAGCAGGGCTTTCAGGTATAGTTGAACCAGTTGTTGCTGAAAAAACGGAAGCGCGCTCCAGTTTTCCAGTTCGCTGAGATACGCCTGCCGCTCCTCCGGGCTGAGTATCGGCGTTAAACGGTTCTGATTAAACAGGGTAGTCAGCGTATCCAGGTATTCCACCAGGTAATACTTTTTAAGTGCGACCAAACTTTGCCGGAGGTTATAGTCGTCCGTCAACTGATTGTGCATGCCCATAAACAACGACTTGACCTGTTCGGCCCGCCAATTCAGATAATAATCAAGGTTGTCCCAGTCCACTTCCGGTTTTTGGATACGTTCCAGCCGTTTGATATACTTTTCGCACAGGTCGATGGCGCCTTTTTCACTTAAAAATTGAATGACGCTGCTGTACTCCCGTTCTGCCCGCTCCATCCGTTTCAACATTTCCGCCTCTATAAAACGCCGGATCAGTTTTAGTGTAGATGAAGCCAGGTTACTCAAGGTTTGTTCCCGGAATTCGCGATCCGGGAATATGACCCGGTACAGCAAATGCCTGTCGAGGCGCCCATTGCCGCTTTGCCCGTCGGCCAACACGCCGAAGATATAGTTTATCAACGAAAGTTCCTGCGCGGTATCCTGAGCGCCGGTACAGTACGGCGATTGTAAAAAAAGATCAAGTTGTTTCCGTTCGGGAACCGAAAATACCTTCAGGGTGTTAACCAATTCAGATTTTTCCATCGGCTTCTGTTTGCTGCGAGCGGTAAAAATCCGATATTTTGTAATCATCGGGCATAAATTGTTACCTGCATTTTTGTCCGCGATTAAAGCCATCGAAAAAACGAATCGTCTATGGCAGACAACATCATTATTCTCGATATCGTGATCGAACGCGGAACTTCCAGCCATATTCAGGAAAGTTGCAGCGCGCTCACAAACACCTATTTCAGCACTAATGCCGCTGCCAACAGTGAACATACCTTTGGATGGGGTCCCCAAGGCGGCCTTTCAGGAGAAGTAAAACTCCTGGTGGGATCGGTTGGCGTATTGATCCATTTCAATGGCTCTACCCAACAAATCGAAGCGTTCGGAACCTGCGCCGACGGCGTATTTGAATCTTTAAACGTGGAAGGCGGCGATACCCTGCAATATTCGGACAACGGATTTTCGTTTTTCGTGAAGTTCCATCTCGTGGATGGAGCGGCCATCGAGATTACGGTAATTCCGGAAAGTGAAACAACCATTTCCGCCGCCGCCTGAAAAACGGATTGAAGTAAAAGTTGTAAATTTTGTAATTATCAGAGCCCCGGCGAGTCCCGTATCTTTGTTTCATCAAAATGCTTCGAGAGTAAACGCTGCCACAAACAACCATTTACGCCAAATTGCTGCATTATTTCTGCCAATACCAAATGAGCCCTTCCGAAAACCGCTCCATTTTGACCAGACAATATGACCTGTGGAGGGCTGCGCCGTGCAGCCCTCCCGGAAAACTTAAAAAAGCGGACGACCTTAACGGAAAGTGGCTAATGACCCGATACTAAAATGACCCGGCGCCTGCCGGCATCCGAGGAAAACGAACCTGTAACCTGAAAAAGCAACACATCCACAATTAACAATCATTTGAAAACTACAGTACAAAGCCGGAGGTGGGGGCCTCCGGCTTTTGTTTTTTTTCATTTCGCACCAAACCGTTCCTCCAGCACTTTCCGCCGGTAAGTGAATATCTCTTCGATCCGTTTTTTCACAAAAACAGCATGTGCCAGATCGCCCAGCCAACCCAGTGGAAGTTTGTAGTGCAACAGGTCGGTCATTTCCACCCCGCCGGGCGTCGCCCGGAAATGGTGCTGGTGGTGCCAAAGGGCATAGGGCCCGGAGCGTTGCTCGTCGATAAAATATTCTTTTTCCCTGACATGCGTAATCTCTGTCATCCAGTACATGGGGATGTTCCACAACGGACGCACGGTATAGGCGATGATCTGACCGGCGTACATTGTTTTTACCCAGTGTTCGCCGGTCAGGATGTCGAAGCCCATTTCGGGCGGAGTGATGACTTTCAGATTAGCGGGAGAGGAGAAAAAAGTCCAGGCTTCTTCCAGTGATATGGGCAGCTGCTGTACCCGCTCTAATGTGTAAACGGCCATTACATATTTTCCGGTATGAACTTGTCCAGGTTTTCCGGATATTCTTTCAGGTATTCATAGCGCAATACATCGTAGGTGGTGACGATGCCCAGCAATTCGTGATGTTCGTTCACAATGGGTACCGCATGGAAAAGATGCTCCATCAGCACTTCGGCGACTGCGCCGATATGCTGTTCGGGATCCAGCGTAGCCAGATGCGTAGACATCACCTCGCTGACACGCATATCCTGGTATGCCACGGCAGAGAGTCCGAGTTTGAAAATGTCCCAGGAAGTGACCAGTCCCACCAGTTTTTTTCCTTCAACGATCGGGATATGGTGTATACGTTTGGACATAAAAATTTCACGCGCCTGGCCCAGGGTATCGCTTGGGGAAAGGGTGATGACTTTTGAGGTCATGATCGTGTGTACGCGTTCGTTCATCATAGGCTACAGCATTTAAAATGGCTTAATCAGACTCTTTTTTTGTTAAATGGTTATCCGCGGCCGAAAGTAGAGGGCTTCTGAATATTCTCCAAATAATCCGGCCCGGAACTCAAGAAATTAACTTGGTACGGTTATTCCTGCGATCAGGAGCCGAGTTCGCGGGCCCGCAACAGGGCCGCCCGGGCGCCGGCCACTATATCTTCATGCAATGCCGTTTCCCGGAATACCCGCAGGGCCGCCTCGGTGGTGCCGCCTTTGCTGGCAACTTTGCCGATCCAGCCCTCGCAGGTCATATCGGTTTTGTTGTACAAATCGACTGCTCCTGTAAAGGTTTGTGCTACCAGCAATTCAGCCTCGGAATCGCTGAAACCCATTTCCCGTGCGGCCTGTATCATGGCATTCATAAAATAATAAACGTATGCCGGACCGGAGCCGGAAATAGCCGTTGCAGCGTCTATCCTATCTTCCTGCTCCACATACAGGGTTTTGCCGGTAGTATTCAGGAGGTTTTGCACCATTACCAGTTCGATACGGGTAACCAGATCGGTGCTGGTAAAGGCCGTTACTCCGGCGCCGATCTGCGCGGGCAGGTTGGGCATGGCGCGAATGATTTTGTTCACCCCGAGTTCCCGGGCTATTACTTCTATGCGAATTCCCGCCATAATGCTGAGAAATACCTGCGACGGCTCCGCCAATCCGCGTATTTCATCAAACAATTTGGCGGAATCCTGAGGCTTGACCGCCAGAATGACCAGGTCCGCCTCTGTAACACATAGCCTTGGGTCGCTGAAAAAGCGGCCTTCATGGGTTTCACTCAAATGATTGGCCTGTTCGTAAGTGCGGCACAACACCATAAGATTATCCGCGGTCACAATCCGGCTGCGCAAAAAACTTTGTGCGTACGTGAGGCCCATATTTCCGCCCCCGATGATCAATATCTTCATTGTTTAACGATTTGCTTGCAGATAAATCCTTTCGGGCCGGCAATTTCAATCCGGTAAACACCGGTTGGCAGCCCATCGAGCCTAACCGGAAGCCGAAGCGCCCCGGGCGGGAACCCGGCGTTTACCTTCCGCACCCTCATGCCCAGGTTGTCGATTATTGTCATCCGAAGTGTTCCGCCTGGAAAATGTTCCCAATCCAGAAATATCTCCTCCGATGCCGGATTGGGAAACAATAAAACGGGATTTTCAACCCGGAAGGGTTCATTCACCGGGACGCCGGCGCTGCCTTCCTCCAGGTCAAAATATTGGTTCAGGGCCGGTTTATACAATCTGTCGCTTAGTCCGGAGGGCCAGTGAACGATCACCGAATCGATCTGACTGATCTGCCCCATACCAAAATGTACTTGCGTCGAGTTCATGATGCCGTAGCTTTCGCCCGAGCGCACTTCGCGCACCTGAACGCCCAAAGCGCTGTACAACAATACTTTAGCCCCTACCCCACTCCGGTTGCTCTGTACGCCGCGCAGGTTCAGGCCGAAATAGTGATTACTGTTGCCGCCGTTGATCCAAAGCGCATCGGGAATAATACTTGGGTCGTTAAAAACCTCGGCATAGCCCGCGTAAATATCCTGAAATCCGTCCGAATTCAAATCGCCGAGCGCAAAAGACTCCATCTGCGCGTCGTCGAGAATCGGGATAGTCGTAAACGTTTTGTCGCCGTTGTTCCGAAACAAATGGTGTTCGGAGCCCGCCACGAGCATATCCACGAAACCGTCGTTGTCAAAATCGCGGAAAACGCCCTGAACGGCCAGGCCCGTGACGGCATTGAGCAAACCCGAGGAAGGGGTTATATCGGTAAAATGTCCGGCGCCGTCGTTCTCCAGCAGTTGGCTCGGCACGTCGTGGTTGGTGATGAAACAATCGAAATCGCCGTCGTTGTCGATGTCGCCGAAATCGGCGGTCCAGCTCTGCGCCCCGATGCGCAGGCCGGACACGTTGGTCGAATCCTGGCTGTACGTGCCGTCGCCGTTGTTCCGGAACAATTGATTGACCCGTCTGCCGTCGGCAGGGTCGTTTACGCCGTCTTTGCATTTGGCGATATACAGGTCAGTGTCGCCATCGTTGTCGATGTCGCTCCAGACGGAACCGTAATTGCCGGAACCGTCGGAAGGCGGAAAGGTCTTCAGGTCGATTTGGGCAGGCTGATGGATCAGGTTGCCGGCGCCGTTGTTCATAAAAACCAGGGGTGGGCCGTCTTCGCTGCATACAAATGCGTCGAGCCGGCCGTCGTTGTCAATGTCTGCCAGATTGGCGCATTGGGCAAATATTTCGGGGGCGTTCAGCAAGGTCAGGTTAAATGTTGCACCCGCCGCGCGCAGCACTTTTACGCCGTCTTTGTAGCCGGCGCTCAGCAGGTCCGGGAAGCCGTTGTTATCCAGGTCGCCGGCGCATATTGCCCACTGACTGCCCTGCGTCAGCGTTGCAACAGCCTGACGCTGAAACGGTTGCCCGGCTCCTGACTGATACTCAATGGCCAGGTCGAAGCCCTGATCCATCCGGACAATATCATCGCGCCCGTCGCCATTCATGTCGAGCACGGCGATAGCCACGCCGCTGTAATGGTTGGCGGGGGTGAGCCAGCCGTTTTGTTTGACAAACTGGATCTGGGCGGGCAGGCCGGCGCCGTATCCGCAGGCCGATAAAAGCAGAAAAAGACGTTGTACCATTTTATTAAAACGTTAAAATTGCCGCCCGATTTAAACGTCCGGTTTCGTTCCGGGTCAGACAGCGTGCTTTTCATTTTTAAACTACCTTCAACATGAAAAAAGTATTGTTGCTCCTCGCGTTTCTGTTTTCCCTCACCCTGACAAACGATCTGCTCGCCCAACAGCCACAGGCTGTTGATAAGGCCGAAGATAAGATCGACCGCGCGGAAAACCGCCGCGACCGCCGCGAAAATAAACGCGACCGCCGCGAAGACCGCCGCGACGCCCGTGAAGACGTGCGCGATGCCCGTGAGGATAAACACGACGCCCGCGAAGACGTGCGCGACCGCCGGGAGAACAAACGCGACCGCCGCGAAAACCGCCGGGACCGGAAGAATTAAAGCTGGCCAGGCCTTTTCTTAAGCGCGAAACGCGTGTTCCGATCCCTCGGGAGAAATGCCGCTGACTTGAGGAAATTGGGCTTTTCGCCTTGCCACCCCGACCCCTCCCCCCAACCCCTGAAGGGGAGTTGATACCGCCTTCTAAATCGATGTCCGGCTAAGGCAGGAATAGTCAAGCAGAGTACTGCCCGGGACGGGACTCGAACCAATCATTGTCCGACCAAGGCAGGCTATATCCAAAACGCAGCCGCCCGGCTCCTGGAATGGAGTCGGGCGGCTTGTGGTTATGAGAGAGGAGGCTTAGGATTGCATATTGCGTTTCTCTTCCTCGGTCAATGGCTCAAACATCATTTTTAGCACGTACTCTCGGGTAGATTTGGAGAGGTAGGCGGCGGCGGA
>CALEYM010000193.1 GCA_937926185.1 uncultured Bacteroidota bacterium
AGTTGTCTTCTATGATCACGTCCGGCAAATCCGTCGTGGCGCAGCACGTGAACGGGTCGGTGCCCACCGTGATCTCGGCAGGGCAGCTCATCGCCGGACCAGCGTCGTCCAATACTTTGATGATCTGGTTGTGGCTTAAAGAACCAGCTACACACCAGTCAATTATTTTCCATTCGCGCAGGATCTTATAGGTGCCGTCGCACACTTCGATCACATTATCTTTATACGTCCAGTTGATGGAGCAGCCGTCGGGCTCGCCAAATACGTAAGGGTAGCCCTGCAGGCCGATGCTCTCGAGGTAAGCCGGTGAAGGATAGGCGCTGTTACATTCGAGGGCGTCTTCCTGGATGTCGTCGTAATTTGGCGGTACCGTCACGTCGGCCAAGGACGGGCGGAGCAGACTGATCACCTGAATACAAGTGGCCGTGTTGCCGCTGGCGTCCGTGGCCGTCCATTTGCGGTTGATCACCTTTGTCAGGCCGGAAGCGCAGTTCTGGGCAACTTCGGAATCTATAAAACTAAGTGTCGCATCGGAACAGGGTTCCATGACCGGGGTGCCGGCGCCCTGCGATACGATATATGTGCCCGCGGTACCCGTCGGGAAAACGTTAACCTGGTAGGTCAGATCATTCGGGAAGCCCGGACCTTCGAGGATGCCGGATATATTGATCTGCGCAAAACTAACGGGACCGGCGTCGCCGCCTACAAAATCCTGCACCCGAAGCACCCAGGTGCCCGCCGAATTTTGTCCGTCGAAGGCCGAGAGGGGGTTAACAGGCTGATAGGTACCTCCAATAGCCGGGTTGTTGCCGCAGGTCGACTCGAACTGGGCCGCGGTTAAAGTGGCTTCATCGTCGAATACCGCGTCAATACCATCATTTGCGCAGCCAAATCCACCTGGCACCGGAATACCGGGGCGATCGAACAGAATGACCTCCGTACCAGCCGGGGACGTCAGGCGCGCATCGATATCGCCAACCCAGGTATGATTGGTCTGGAACACCACGTTTACATCGGTGATCGTGGCGCCTACCGGCACATTGATATTAACAAGGGTGGTGGTGGCATCGGCAATCGCGAAATCAGCGTCGCCCGATACGGTAGCCACGGTAGGCGGCGCGGATGGATCGGTGCTGGCGTTGCAGGGGATCGTTTTGGGTTCACAAACGAGCACCGGAGGCAATTTGTCTTCAATCTTGATATTGCCCCAGCATTTGTTGTTGTTGTTTTCCGGATCAACTACCCGAATCTGGTAAGTCTTGCCCACATCGGCGGGGCCGAGCACGGCAGGCACCCAGGGGCCGTTGCCGAAAGGCGCCGTTTTATCCAGTTCTACGATATAATCGTCGTAGCAGCCGTACGGGCCGCCTTCCAGTATCTGGTCGGCGCCGACTACCGCTTCGCAGTTGGCATCAAGCGACACCTGTATAAGATCATTGCACACCAGCGAAGAGATGGGGTTCGGGTATTCCAAAACCGTCACGCTGAACATGCACATGGGGTCGTCGTTGCCGGCCAGGTCGACGGTCCACACATTTTTGGTGGTACCGATCGGGAAAAATGCGCCGCTGGGCAGGCCTTGCACCAGTTCAGGCTCAGCCGGCACAACCGTAACCGCCGAGAAATTGCTGATCGTAACGATGCCGGGGCCGAAGGCGCCATCGGTCGTAAAAGCGGCAAGCGCGAGGCGTTGTCCGGGGTTGAGGCTTATCGAAACCGTGCCAGCCTGGTTCAGGCCCCCGACCTGACTGGTAACTTCCGTCCAGTTGCCTATCGAAACGTTTAGGTTGTTGTTAGCGAAATTATTGGTGGCGCTACCGATCAACATCACGAAACGGTCAAAAAACGGTCCGTCGGTGGTGGTATAGGTCCAGTTGAAGGAAATAGTAGTAGGAGCATTTACCGTCCATTCCACGCCGTTGTAGAACCAGTTCGAAGGTGCGCCCGAACCCGTTCCCAAGTCGGTTGAAGTCAGGGTCAGGGTGGTATTTGTCGGGCTGTTGAAGGTCGCGGCCTGAGCATTGGTGAACGGCGTTGGCGGATTGGTGAACGCGCCCGCGTTGTGCTGGTAATAGTTGACGGCGCCGGGAGCAAACGAGCTCTGGAAGCCATTAACAGTGCCTACTATTTCACACACGCCCGTGCTGTGCACGTCATAGTTAACGTAAGCCCCGCACTCACCGGGGGGCAGGTTTATCGTCATATCGCTTGGGCACACAATGCCGCAGGGCTCCGGCGGAGCGGCGGCCGTGATCTCTACCGTGACGCTGTTGTAGGAACCCACGTCGCCGCCGGCACAGTCGCCTATACCGATCGTCCAGATACCGTTTGCATTGTTGGCAGGGCCGAGCGCGGTGGCCAGGCTGGCAAAAGTCGTATAGGGAGAAACGATGGAGCCTTTGTTCGGTCTGCGGCTGTGATTGCCCGTCAGGTCGGCGGTGAGCGCAGTCTCGGCGTCGATCGCCGCGGCATCGTCGAAGGTCAGGTTGACGGTGTTGAAGTTGAAACTGGTGCCGCAGCAGCCGGTTCCATCATCCGCGGCTTCTGCAAGGCCGGCGCGACTCATCAGGCCGAAGGTCTGGCCGTTGGGCAGCAGCGTCTTCATGGTGAGGTCGCCAACCCACGTGTGCACAATGCCGTTGATGATGATCCTGACGTTCGTTACGTTCAGGTTGGCAGGCAAACCGGTTACGTTTACCGTTTTCGTGGCCATAGAAGCGTAAGTGCCGTTATAGCCGTCATCCGGAATGGCCTGGTTGGCCACGGCGGAGTTAAAGGTAAAAGTCTGACCAAACGAAGCAACAACGCTTGCCAGCAGGAACAATGGCAAGAGTGAAACCCCTTTCAGACAATTAGGTATCGTGTTTAATATTTTCATGAGAATCAAAATTTGAATAGAGATAAAAACAGGTAAAAACGACAGTTCATTGGGATAGCAGATCGATGGCATATTGCCGGGCCGCATTCAAATGTGTCGTCGGGCGGCCGTTGCTTTGGCTGTTGATCGCCACGTACACGTTCTCGATGGCAGCAGCGGTGTCGGCGCCTTGCTTCAGCTCTTTCGTTACTTCCTTCAGGTAGGAGATCTTGTACACGAGCAAAACGGCGTTGTCGTTCACAACGGCACTGTAAGAACCATCGGAACTGCCAGGCGACTTGGTGGGAGTAGCCAGCGTGGGCAGCGTACTTTCAATCGTCTGCAATGCTACAGGCGGCGTTTGAAACTGTTGCGCCGAGGCAACTGCTCCCATGCCTGCCACGAAAGCCAGTACAACAAGCAGTTTTTTTGAAAATGTTCCTTTCATTTCTTAAAAATTTAAATTACCAAAACAAAATAAATATAGGTGACTGTGAATCCGGAAGACTACAACAGCTTCCCGGACGATTAAAAATAAAAAGGCATTGAAAGCACGGAAGTATCCATGCTTTCAATGCCAGTAAAAAAATAATGACGGCAATGGCCGTTTAACACTGCACCGTTTCTCTTCATGAGATTAAAATATCTGGATTACCACACTGATGCGGTAAAAATAAATGACATACTTACATGCTGCCGGCAAACAATCCCTACGCACATAACACAAAAAAAATTGCTGTCACAAGCAGCAAAATTCTTGCCAAAATAACAACACGGAAAAATGCAGATTCGAGGGCGGGAAACAATAACAACCCGACTGGTTGCTATCCGTACCTGGCGTGAGCGCTGCCAAGGGTACACCTACACTCATGAGATTATGATTAATTTCAGAAGATTAAAACGGTTAATAACAGTGCATCGTGGCACAAATTTATTTCAATTTTTTAAATGTGATGACAAGCGGCCATTTTTTTTTCAAAATTGAGTGTCAAAAAGCAAAAATGTCGGCTGGTTAGCAGATTGCGTCGAACAAAAAAAGCCCCCCTCCACCTGTGGAGAGAGGCCATCCCAAAAACCGATTTTAAA
>CALEYM010000194.1 GCA_937926185.1 uncultured Bacteroidota bacterium
ATATAATCCCATGTCATTCCGGAATTTATTGCCACCGGCCCCCAATACCGGCACGAAAGGTAAAACGGAAGCGTTAACCGGCCATTATCATATTTCCGCGAACTTTTTTGGCAATAAAATTGTATCATATTCTCCGGAAGGGCGCTTATAACAGGTTTTTTGTAAAAAGTCAATTTTTCTGACTAAAATTTTGCAAAAAATTGCAAACCTTTCGCTGAAATTTCGTTATATTAAATGAACACTAACACTGCTTTGTCTATATGCGCCAGTTAAAGATCACCCACAAAATTACCACACGCGAAAGCCTCGCGCTGGACAAATACCTGACCGACATCGGAAAAATCCCGATGCTGGCCGGCGACGAAGAAGCCGAACTGGCCCGCCGTATCCGCGACGGAGATCAGGAGGCGCTGGACAAACTGACCCGCTCCAACCTGCGCTTTGTTGTTTCGGTGGCCAAACAATACCAGAACCAGGGCCTCTCCCTGTCCGACCTGATCAACGAAGGCAACGTCGGCCTCATGAAAGCGGCCAAACGTTTCGACGAAACGAAGGGGTTTAAATTTATATCGTATGCTGTCTGGTGGATCCGCCAAAGCATCCTGCAGGCTATCGTGGAAAACAGCCGCATCGTGCGGATGCCGCTGAATAAGGTGGGTTCCTACAACAAGGTGAACGAGGCGTACATCTCATTTGTGCAGGAATTTGAGCGCGAACCGACCGACGAGGAGCTGGCCGAACTGCTCGACATGACCCCGCGCGAAGTGCAAACCATGATGCGCAGCACCGTCCGTCACGTATCGTTCGACGCGCCGCTGTCCAACACGGAGGAAGGCGAAGCCACCATGCTCGACGTGTTTATGCAGGAAGATGCCCAGGAACCCGACCTCGAACTGATGGCCGAGTCGCTGCGCGAAGAAGTCGCCCAGGGCCTGTCGATCCTTTCACCCCGCGAAGTGGAAGTGATCGCCTCCTATTACGGCCTGAACGGCTACAAGCCGCTGACGCTCGAAGAGATCGGCGAATTGTACGGCCTGACGCGCGAACGGGTGCGGCAGATCAAGGAACGGGCCATTCGCCGGCTGCGCAAAGCGTACAACCGCAATGCGCTGAAGTCGTATTTGGGATAGTGGGCAGTGGGCAGTGAGCCCACTGCCTACTTTTCCCTACTTTCGCGCCTTCAAACGTTTAAACATGGCGCGCAAATCCTCATCCGATTCCGGCGGATTTATTTTTAAAACCGGTCTCTTTGCCGTACTGGCCGGTTTGGCTTTCTGGCTCTTCAATCAATTTTCCGGCAAAAAATCCGAAATGCCCGACCTGTCGTCGGGCCCTATCACGGAACATCCCGGCACGCCTGCCCGGGTCAAACCCAAACCTACCGTCAACGACCTGATCCTCCCGGTTTCCACCACCGGCGAGATTGTACGCCATACCTACTACACCCTTTCGTACAGCGAAGACCACGAGCAGGCCGAATGGGTGGCGTACGAGCTAACCCGCGAACGCCTCGACAAAAACTGGGTGGAACGCGCGACCTCCTTCCGCCCCGATCCCGATGTGCGCACCGAAAGCGCCACCCCGCGCGATTACAGCGGCAGCGGCTACGACCGGGGACATCTGTGCCCCGCGGCCGACATGGCTTTCGATACCCTGGCCATGAGCGAAACGTTCTTTATGAGCAATATGAGCCCCCAGCTGAAAGGGTTTAACGGCGGCATCTGGCGCGAACTGGAAGAATGTACCCGCGACTGGGCCCGCAAATTTCAAAAACTGTTCGTCGTCACCGGCCCCGTGTTATCCCGGCCGGGCAAAGGCCAGATCGGCTTCAGCAAAGTGACTGTGCCGGTGGGGTATTACAAGGTGTTACTGGCCCCGGAACAACACCGCGCCATCGCTTTTGTCGTACCCAACGAAGTGAGCGACCGGCCCGTAATGGATTTTTCCGGCACCATCGACCAGGTGGAAAAACTCACGGGAATCGATTTTTTCCCCGAATTGCTCAAAGGCCTGGATGAAGAACTGGAAGGCTCGCTCGATAAAGACGCCTGGCCGGTGAACCCGCGGCGCTACGAACAGCGGGTGAAGGAGTGGAACAACCGGTAGCGCGCGCCGGTAACGCGGCCTTCAGGCTGCCGCATGGAGGGGGTATAGGCATCAACTTAAGCACCTGAGCAGGTGGAAACTCTTCAAATTTGACTTTTCCAATTTCAAATTTGACTTTAAAAAAATAATTTACAATGGCCTCGAACCGGACGGTTTGAAGACCGTACTTCCAAAACGCAAAACATGCAAAAACTACAACTTCTCCTGATAACGGCATTTGCCCTTTTGCCCGGCGCGTCCCAAAGTCAAAATTTTTTCCAAAACACCTATTCCCTGCCCGGCTATTCGGTACAAACAGGCGGCGTGGCGCGGCTCACCAATGGCCGCATTGCGCTGGGCGGTCGCATCCGCAACGAACAAACCAATGAACAGGCTGTGGCCGTACTCAACCTGTCCGCTGCCGGTAATCTGCTCTGGGCCGTCCGGCTGGACGACGGGCTGCAACCGGATGAAGAAATACTGTCGGACCTCATGGCCGCGCCAAACGGCAAAATACTGGCTGTCATGGGAAAGCAATACGTGGCAACCGGCGTTTCCGGGATAGTGCAGCTGGACGCGGATGGCGCCATCGACTGGACCAAACGGCTGAACGGCGCCGGCGACCTGTTTACCGGCATTTCCCCACTCACCGACGGCTATTTGTTGCACGGCAGCAGCGATTTTCTGCAAAAAGGTTTGCTGGTAAAAATCGGCCCGGACGGACAGGAAATCTGGCGCAAAACCATTAGCCAGCCGGGCGCGTCCATGATCTTTTACGACAGTTGGGAGGACACCCAGGGCTTTTTATACGTGGTGGGAGAAGCGGTCAATCAGGACGGCGTTTTTTTGAAATTTAACGCCGCGGGCGAACCAACATGGGCGCGCCGGCTCGGCGCCACCGATCCGGACGGCCTGCGCGCCATTATACCCTTGCCCGACGGAAAGGTGCTGCTGGGCGGAACGGCAAAGGGTGTCGACCAGTATTTGAAGGTTTGGCTCACCCAAACCGACTTGTCGGGAACCGTGCGCTGGTCGAGTACTTACGGCAGTTCCGGCGACGATTTTGAATTGCAGGACCTGATACCGACGGCCCAGGGGCCGGTTTTCAGCCTGTCCGGCGTGGGCGCGGCGCCGAACCTGGGCGCCGGCATGGCCCGCGTGAACGACAACGGCGATCTGCTCTGGATCAAAGACTATGACCCGGCCGGCCAGTTTTCCCGGACGCCGCAACTGACAGCAGGCATCAACAACAGCCTGATCACGGCGGCATCCCTTCAAACCGGAGCCGGAACCGTTTTTTACGCGGTAAGCGCCAATGCCAACGGCGACGCGCCGCCCTGCTGCCTGAAATCGGGCAACCTGACGGTAACGGATATCACGATCCAAAACGAAGTGTTTGTGCCGGATGCTGGTACGGTTTCTCCTTTGTTGGCCGGAAACTGGACGGCCACGGCCCTCTCTTTCCAGCAAACGAATTTGTGCAATCCCGCGCACGTGGAAATGGCGCTCTCCGATTCGCTGATCTGTCCCGGTGAATGTGTTGACCTGAGCATTGTTGATCCCACACCCGGGGTGAGTTACTCCTGGTCGTACCCCGGCGGAAAACCGCAGCCCGGAAACCCCGCACGGGTTTGTTTCCCCGATGCCGCTGCCGATGTGCTGATCACCCTGTTTGCCAACGATTGCCCATTTCAGCAGGATACGGCGCTGTTGCGGCTGAGCGCCGCGGAAGAACAATTCCCAAACGCTTTTACCCCCAACGGCGACGGCGACAACGACCGTTTTTTACCCGTGTTATATTGCCCTGTGAGCCAATACCTGTTTCGCGTGTATAACCGCTGGGGAGAACTGATGTTTG
>CALEYM010000195.1 GCA_937926185.1 uncultured Bacteroidota bacterium
GCCATTTCTTCCCGGACGGTATAAATCACTTCTGCCCGGATAAAAGCATATTCCGGCGCCAGGCGTTGTGCTAATTCCGGGTTTTCTTTGGTTAATTCGGCCACCAGTTTTGCCTTATTTCCGTAGTTGCTGTTGAGATGTTGCGCCACATCTTCGGGCAAACCGTATTTTTTGCAAAGTTGTTGCCAATAGCCGTCTTCGAAGTTTTCGGCGCCGGCAAGCAGGTAGTTTGAGGTCGCAGACGGGGCGCTTATGTCAAGTTGCCGGCATACGGCATCCACGGCATCGCGGGCCATGAGGCGGTATGTAGTCCACTTTCCTCCTAACAAACTAAATAATCCGCTGACCGGGTCGTATTCCACCTCGTGGTCGCGCACCAATCCTTTGGTGTGTTCGCGGGATGCGGCGATCAAAGGGCGCAGGCCGCCAAAACCGGCTTTGACCAGATTTTTATGTAAATTTTGAGATACATAAGGTTGCAGGGCTTCCAGTAAGAAATCGACTTCTCCGGCTTCGAGTACCGGCTCCTGCTCCGGGTTGGGATACTCCTGATCGGTGGTGCCCAACAGCAATTCGCCCTGAAACGGAATGGCAAACACTACGCGGCCATCCCGGGTTTTGGGTATCAGCAAGGCCGTTTCCGGACTGCCGGTTACAGTTAGCGGCAGCTGCAAATGCACACCCTTGGATGGTCGTATGCGGGAAGGCAAATCCGGGTTCGCCATCGAGCGGACTTTGTCGGCAAAAGGGCCGGTGCAATTGAGGAATACGCGGGCTTTGACCGGGATTGCGGATTTCGGATTTCGGATTTCGGATTGGGCTGGCGCCTTAGGGATATCCGGTTGTAGACGGTCGTTCAAATACGCGATACAAATCTGGCCATTGTCATCCTTTTCAAATCCCGTAATTTCGGCGTGATTGATCACTACCGCGCCTGCTTCGGCAGCGCTTTGTACGAGGGCCAGGCAATAGCGGGCGTCGTCGAGCTGGCCGTCGTAATACAACACGGCGCTGTGTAGCCGGCCGGTTAATCCGGGCAACAATTGCAGCGTTTCCCTTTTGCTCAGCCAGCGGCTGGCAGGCAACGCGTTTTTGTAAGAGGCAAAACGGCCGTACAGCCAAAGACCGATCCGGAAATACAACCCTTCCCACCAGCTGAACACCGGTGTTACCAGTGCAAGCGGCCGGGCGAGGTGGGGGGCGTTGGCCAGTAAGTGGCGCCGTTCTTCCAGACCGTGCCGCACCTGCCGGAGTTGTCCGAAATCCAACTTTTTAAACGCCTGCTCCAGGTATCGCACGCCGCCGTGGATCAGTTTGGTGCTTTTGGAAGAAGTTTCGGCGCCGAAATCATTTTTTTCCACGAGCGCGACTTTCAATCCGCGCAGAGCGGCGTCGAGGGCGCAGCCTGCGCCCGATGCGCCGCCACCGATGATACACAGGTCAAAGGTCTCGGTTTGCAGGCGGCGCAAAGATTCTTTTCTGTCAAATACCTTAATTTTCCCGTCCATCAAGCCTGTGTTGCAAATGTTATTTTTTTTCGAGGTTTTGTTGCCACCGCCATGCATCCTCCAGCGCCTCCCGTAAGCCGCGTTTGGCCGCCCAGCCCAATTGCTCCCGCGCCTTCGTAGCATCGGCATACACTGCCGTAATGTCCCCGGCGCGGCGCGGGCCGGTGCGGTAGTTCAGCGGTTCGCCGCTGACACCTTCAAATGTCCGGATCAGTTCCAGCACGCTGTTCCCCTGCCCGGTACCGATATTGAACACATCATAGTAGCTGCCCGGGCCCGGTTGCCCGAGCGTCCGTAAAGCCGCCACGTGCGCCTCGGCCAGGTCCATCACATGGATGTAATCGCGGATACAAGAGCCGTCAGGGGTGGGGTAGTCGTTGCCGAAAACAGTGAGCTGTTCGCGGATGCCGGCGGCGGTTTGGGTGATATAGGGCACGAGGTTGTTGGGTACGCCCAGCGGCAGCTCGCCGATCAGCGCGGAAGGATGCGCCCCGATAGGGTTGAAATACCGCAGGGAAATGATCTTTGCGGGTTTGCCGGCGGCGGCCACATCGCGCAGAATTTCTTCTCCGACCTGTTTGGTGTTGCCGTACACCGAGGCGGCAGGTTTCACGGGCATGGTCTCCACTACCGGCAGGCTGGCGGGCTCGCCGTACACGGTGCAGGAAGAGGAAAAGATCAGGTCGGTAACGCCCGTTTCCAGCATTACTTCCAGCAAGTTGATCAGCGAACCCAGGTTGTTGCGGTAATACCTAAGGGGTTCGGCCATCGACTCGCCAACAGCTTTGAAGGCCGCAAAGTGGATAACGCCCCGCACGTTTTCCCGCCCAAACAGTTCGAGCAGGGTGGTCTTGTCGTTACAATCACGCACCAGGCAGGGCACTTCGTAGCCCAGTATCTGCCTTAGCCCTTCCAGCACGCTTTGTTGCGAATTGGAGAAGTCGTCGATAATCACGGGCCGGTAGCCGGCCTCTGCCAGGGCAACCACCGTGTGGCTGCCGATGTAGCCGGCGCCGCCGGTAACAAGGATCGTTTGCTTAGTCATTTTAAATTTTAAAAGCCGCAGACAAGGTAGGCACATTTAAAACACGCAACTTTAGGCAAGTTTTAAAACATTGAAAAATGAAAGACATAAACTGGAAAATCAGTGCGCTGGTCGCTTTGTTTTTTTGCTTTAGCCCACAAATTCAGACACAAACCGTTTCAACGGCCGCTGATCTGCCTCGTCCCAATCCCGCCCAACTCGCCTGGCACGACACGGAATTTTACCTTTTCTTCCATTTTGGCCCCAATACTTTCACCAACCTGGAATGGGGCCACGGTACTGAAACCGAAGAGGTGTTCAACCCCGCGGCGCTCGACTGCGACCAGTGGTGCCGTGTGGCCAAACAAGCCGGCGCCCGGGGCGTGGTCGTTACCGCCAAACACCACGATGGCTTTTGCCTGTGGCCGTCCAAATATTCCACGCATACTGTGCGCGAAAGCCCCTGGAAAAATGGAAAAGGCGACGTGCTGCGCGAACTTTCCGACGCTTGCCGCCGGCACGGACTCAAATTCGGCGTTTACCTCTCGCCCTGGGACCGCAATCACCCCAAATACGGCACGCCAGAATACAACGACGTGTACGCCAATACGCTGACCGAACTGCTGACCGGCTACGGCGACCTGTTCGAGGTATGGTGGGACGGCGCCAATGGCGAAGGCCCCAACGGGAAAAAACAGGAATACGACTTCCACCGCTTTGAAAAACTGGTAGCCCTGCACCAACCCAATGCCATCATTTTCAGCGACATCGGCCCCGGTTGCCGCTGGGCCGGCAACGAACGGGGCACCGTGAACGAAACCAATTGGTGTACCCTCGATACTGCCGGCTTCGGCCGGGGCCTCACCGCGCCGCCCACCGATACGCTGCAACGTGGTAATGAAAACGGCGCTCATTGGATTCCTGCCGAATGTGACGTCAGCATCCGCCCCGGGTGGTTTTACCACCCGGAGGAAGATAATAAAGTTAAAACGCCCGATCAGCTCTTTGATATCTACCTGAAATCGGTGGGCCGCGGCGCCAACCTCATCCTCAATGTGCCGCCCGACCGCCGCGGCCGTATTCACGAACAGGATTCAACGGCGCTGGTTGCTTTTGGGAAAAAACTGCAAAGCGCCTTTCATCGCAATCTGGCCAAAGGGAAGAAACTGAAACCGGAATTTCAGACCAGCGCCCTCGACCCGACCAGGCAACTGCACCGGATCACGGACAACGAATCGTACGTGTGGTCGGAAACCGGAACTTTCGTGCTGGATTTGCGCTGTAAAAAACGCTTCAACACGGTGGTCTTGCAGGAATACCTGAACGAAGGTCAGCGCATCCGGGCATTTAAAGTGGAAATATGGCAACACGGCGCCTGGAAGGAAATTGCCAATTCCACGACCATCGGTCATAAAAAGATTTTGACATTTCCCGAAGCAAAAGCCCGGAAATTGCGGATTACGGTATTACAAACGAAAATGGCCCCCTTGCTGAAGGAGCTGCAGGTTTACAGAGTGGCCCTCAAGCCGTAAGTCGCAAGTCAAAAGTCGTAAGTCAAAAGTCGTCGCCTGCTCCAATTTCCGTTTTACTGTTCGATAAACCGCAGGCGGCGCTGGCCAGCAGGGTGAGAAAAATGATTAAGTACGTCTCCATGTCCAGGGATGTGATTAAAATTTATAATACGGTGTTTGGAAATGTTCAGTTGCAAAACGAATAATTCAGGATTGCCGTATCCATGGGCGGCAAAAATCGGACCCGAAGCCTGACGAAAATGTTTTTTAATTTTATTTTAAAAAAAGGAAAGGAAAAGCACGGCGCACCGTAGTAGTAAGTGAAGTTCGACAACAACATTCACTCACTATAAAAGACGTAGTCATGAAAAAGCTCATAATGAATCTGTTAGGAAGCATCGTCGTGCTGACGGGCTTAATGTTGCTCTACACCCGCTGCAAATCCGATGCCAGCGAAATGGCGGAAATGGATGCGATCGCAACCCTGCGCGGTGGAGCAGGCGTTCAGGTACAGGATGTATGTACCTGCCTGAACACCCAATTCCCTGTTGAAAATTTGTCGGAAGCGGAGAAGAACGCCCTGTTGTTCATGCGCGAGGAAGAAAAACTGGCGCGCGATGTGTACAACGCCATGTACGACCAATGGAACGTCCGGATTTTTTCCAACATTGCACAGGCCGAACAACGCCACATGGACGCGGTGCTGTGCCTGCTGAATAAATATCAGCTGGCCGACCCCGTGGGGAATAATGCGGCAGGGGTGTTTCAAAATGCCCAACTGCAAACCTTGTACAACACCCTGATGGCCGAAGGCAAACAAAGCAAAGCTGCCGCCCTCACCGTCGGCGCCAAAATCGAGGATGTGGATATTGCCGATCTGGTGAATCTCAAACCGGCAATGGATAACGCCGATATCCGGGCCGTGTTTGACGAACTGACGAGGGGTTCGCGCAACCACATGCGGGCATTCGTCACCAACCTGAAAGCCCTGAACCTGACCTACACGCCGGCAAATATCACCCAGGAATTGTTTGACGAGATCATCAGCACTCCCCGTGAAAAAGGCGGAGCAATCTGCGGAACCTGCCCGAATCCCAACAACCCGAATTGTAAAAACACCGCGAACTGTACCGGGAAAAAAGGCAATAAAGCCTGCCCGGGCGGAGGCCCAAACGGTCCCGGAACCTGCACCGGAAACGGCCCTAACGGCAACAGCAACGGAACCTGCACCGGAAACGGCCCAAATGGCCCCGGCGGTAATGGAAACGGCGGTAATGGAAATGGCGGCGGTAACGGAAACGGTCCCGGCGGTAACTAATACTTCGAAGAACGCAATACTCCAGATTCTTTTTTAACCACTTTAGTACTACTTTGACACTTTAAAAATTTTTAAAGTGTCAAAGTAGTACTAAGCATCGTGTCATAAATAACTTTCCGTAATGTGTTCCAAATTCAACCGCTTGG
>CALEYM010000196.1 GCA_937926185.1 uncultured Bacteroidota bacterium
TAAAATGCTTCGGCGCAATTTCCCGCTGGTTCCAAAAAACGCTTTTCATTCAGCGCTTTTTGAAAAGCGTGGAATAGTCCGACGATAGCGCTATCGCTTTTGGCCAGGATTTCCTGTACTAAACCACGTTGTTCGATGCTGGAAAAATTGGCAAACGGAATGTCTTCACCTTTTCTGACCTTTTCCAATAAACCTTTATCCACTATTGCCACGGGTTTTGTTTTGCTGCCTGTTGTTAAGGGTAGTTGAGCAACCGGCATCACTTCTTCCGGGACATGGTCTTGAAGAAAGCGTTCGATTTCCATTAAGGTGATTTGCCTGTTACTGTCAAGGTCTGCTAAACCGTACAGTCCATTGATGAGAAAGTAGGAAAAAACACCCCTTCCGCCACCCCATTGCTCGCCTTCGACGGAATACTCACTCGCCTGGCAGGACAGGATTTTTTGCTCGCCTGCAAATTGTTTAATAAGGTTTGCATTGGTTAATTGTGAGCCAATGACGTCGCTGGCAGCCAGCTTGCCTGCCCGGCAGGCATCGGCCACCACCAGCACATTCGCCTTTTTTTCCACCGAAAGCGTAGTCACGACCTGTTTGAGAATATCCACCGGCAACGCGCCGGCGAGGGAAATATGAGCCGGCGAATCCCACAAAAGCAGATAACCGAGTTGATTCAACAGCCTTGCTTCCATTTCGCCATGACCGCTGTAGTAGATGACAACCCGGTCGCCTTCCTTTGTTTCCTCTATCAGCCAGTCAATGAGCGCCAGGGAAACCTGGGCAACGGTTGCTTTTTCGTTTGTCAGCAAGCGGATATTTTCCTCCGGAACTGCTCCACCTGCGGGGCTTCTGAGCCATGTTGCGAACGCCTCCGCATCCCGGTGAGCATATTGCAGGTCGGGGATACCGTTGTCCTGGTAGTCGGAAATGCCGACGACGACGGCTCTTGTCGAGTGATGAGCGATGAGCGATGAGTGATGAGTTGCGAGGGGCGCGGTGCCTATTTCCCCCGAGGCTTCGGGGGAAGGGGGGGGTTCCTGGGCGGGCAAGGCGACGGCCAGCAAGAAAAGGATATAAATCAGGTATTTCATAGGCGTTTGTATATGTTGGAAAAATTGGCCGGGGCGGAATAAATGTCGTTGCGTTTTTGAGTGCGCCGCGTTTGTCATTCTTACGGTTATGACAAACGCGGCGCACACAAAAAATGCACAGGGCCCCAAGTCGCAAGTCAAAAGTCGTAAGTTGCAAGTCATCTACTCCACATCCCACCACACCCGCGTAAACAGCCGGTCCGGCCCGCCGAGCAACTGTACGCCCTGCTGGTAGGCTGCCTGGTTTTGCGATTGTTCTGTCACCGGATATACCAGCCGCACGGGCGCCGGTTTGTCGCCGACATCCTGAATGACGCCGTCTACAGGAAGTTCCAGTTTTTGAAAATCCAGCCGGCGCCATTCGCACCAGCCCTGAATACCCTGTGTGAAAAGGGCGATCCATTTTTGCACGCCGATCTTTTGTTTCCAGCTGCCGGGCGCCGCGGCGTAGTTGACGGCGGGTTGGGCGATGTAGGCGTCGACGATAGCGGGGTCGTTGATGCCCCATTCTTCCATGGAAGCGGCGATACCGGCATGATACCATTCGGCTGCCGTTCCGGGCACGTTCCAGTTGCGTTCGCGGGCTTCAGCCAGTATAAAACAGACTTCGGCGTAGCTCATGAACCGGGACAAGCCGTCGGGCGCCAGTACGTCGTTGGGCTTGAACTCGCCGGCGCCGGTACGAATGACCGCCGCTCCGCTGGGCTGGGAATACAAATCCGGACTTTCGCCGGCGGCGTTGCCGCTGTTTTGCCCGTAAGGCCGGCCTTTGTAGCCGCCGCCATTGACTTTCTCATCGGCAAAAACGGGCAGGCGCGGGTCGTTGAGCGGCAACAGGGTTTTGTCGATAAAAATATCGGACATACCCCAATCGGCATCTATCCGCTCCACCCGGAACTGATTGAGCGGGTGATTATTGGGTTGACCGGTACGATAGCGAAAAGTCGCATTGCCGTCGTTGCCGGCAAATGCGCCCGCGGCGGCATCCTCCACCTCGGCTTTTGCCGCGGCGGCATCCACATCGGCCATACGCATGCCGATACGCAGGCGAAGCGACTGGGCAAACGCTTTCCATTTCGCCATGTCGCCGCCGTAAATGATGTCGCCTGCGCCGAAACTGCCGGCCGATTCGTCTATTTGACCGATGGCTGCCTTTAGGTCGCGCAGCAAACCCTGGTACACGGCCTGCTGGCTGTCGTATTGCGGGGTGCGGTTACGGTCGGCCTGCAGCGCCTCGGAATAGGGAATGGGACCGAAAATATCGGTCAGGTCGTGAAATACCGCGACCTCGAGGATTTTGGCGACCGCCAGCTGGTTTTGAGAACGGGCAGATGCCGCATCGGGGCTTTCAGAAATGAGGCGTTGAATTTCGCGCAGGTCTTCCAGCATATTGGAGTAATAGACGGACCAAATGGAGTTGACTGTCAACGGGCGGTACTGGTACCGGCTTTCATCGGTATAATTGCTCTGCGACCAGTATTGCGCCCAGAGGCCTGATAAGTAGACGTTTAAGAAGCCGCCGCTTAGGTTGGCAAATGATTGCTCCGCATTGGTCAGCAGAAACTCGCCGGGAACAATGGCTGGGTTGTTCGGATCTGTATTGATATCGCCGAAGTTTTTTCCGCAGGAAAAAGCGGAAAGAAAGGCGAAAGCGAGGATCAGATATTTTATGTTTTTCATTTTCTAAAGGTTTTAAAATTTAAAACTCAGGTTTACACCATAGCTCCGTACAGCCGGCACCTGGCCGCCTTCCGATCCTTGTATATTGCTGGTACTGATGGCATTATCAGGATCGAGATGCGGAATGTTTTTATGCAGGATAGCGAGATTCCGGCCTACCAGCGCGATATGGAGGTCTTGCAGGCGTATGTGCTCCAGCCAGCGTTTGGGAAAGGTAAATCCCAGGCTCAGTTCGCGCAGTTTGATAAAAGAGCCGTCGTACACGTCGGCGGCATTGAGAATGTAGCCGCCGTCGAAGAACCGGTGCGCCTGGTCGTTTGCGGCCACGGTGTTGGTTTGGCCGGTTGATGCGTACACATCGTCGAGCGGGGTATCAGGGTCGCCCGCGTCTTCGAGCACCGGCAGGCCGTCGCCGTCCACCACGGCTGTTACGCCCGGATTGACGAAGCCGTTTTCGCGCGTGTCGCCTTCGGCGGTTTCGGCAAACATGCCTGAATAGCGCCCCCACATATTAGTCGTGGATACGATATCGCCGCCTTTTCGGAAATCGAAGAAAACGCTGAGCGAAAGCCCTTTCCAGCGCCAGGTGTTGGTGACGCCGCCGGTAAAATCGGGCGTGATATTACCGACTGGCATCACTTCCGTGCTGGCCAGGTAAAATCCGGAGTTCGGATCGACGAGCCGGTTGCCGTCTTTGTCAAACAAGTAATTGGTGCCCAGAATGGTGCCGTAAGGTTGTCCTTCGCGGGCCTGCAAGGCGCCGAAAAAGATCAGCCCGCTGGTGATGGGCAGGCTGGTCAGGTCGGGATCGTCGGCATTGAGGTCGACGATCTTGTTGACGTTTTTACCAAAGTTGAGACCGAGTTCCCAGCTGAAATCGCGGCTTTGTACCAGGGTGGCGGAAAAGGCGATTTCGATGCCTTTATTGGAGATTTCACCGGCATTGATGAATTGCCGGTCGTATCCGGTGGCCGGGGTGGTGCTGAGCGGGATGATCTGATTGACCGTTTTGCCGGAATATACGGTCACGTCGAGGCCCAGCCGGTCTTTGAAAAAGCGCAGGTCGGCGCCCGCTTCAATAGTGGAGGTTTCTTCGGGTTGCAGGTTGCGGTTATTGAGCGTGTTGGGCACGGTGTACACCGGCAGACTGCCGAAGTTGTCCAGCGGCGTGTAAGTCGTCAGGATGTTATACGGGTCGGTGTCGTTGCCTACTTTGGCCCAGCCGAGGCGCAGTTTACCGAAGGAGAGGGCCGGGATATTGAACATTTCCGAAAACACATAACTCAGCGAGGCGGAAGGATAAAAGTAGCCGTTGTCGGCTTCAGGCAGGGTACTCGACCAGTCCTGGCGGCCGGTCAGATCGAGAAAGAGCGTACTGTTCCACCCGAAACTGGCCCCGCCGAACAGACTCTCGATCTGTTTTTCGGAAATAGTGGTTTGCACGAAGGGCCGCTCCACGGAGTTTTGCACCGTGTAAATACCGGGCACGCTCAGGCCGCCGCGGGTGACGCCCAGGTGGCGTTTAAACTTGCGCCACAGCTTGTTGCCGCCGACGAAGGCGCTCAGGCTCAGTTGTTCGCCGATATTCCGGTCGGCGCGCAGGATCAGGTCGGTATTTGTTTCGCCGACATTGTACTGATCGAGGCTGTACTTGGCGGGGCTCACGCTACCGGTAGCGATCCGTTCTTCGCGAAATTCGCTGTAATAATCCTGCAGTACGCGGCCGCTGAGGCTCAGCCAGGGTGCGATTTTCCCGGTAAGACCCACGTTGCCGAACACCCGGTCGCGGCCGTCGTTCTGATAGTTTTTGAACCGCGACCAATAGGGGTTGTCCCAATATTGCGGTTTGGGATCGTTGGGGCCGCGGCGGTTCCAGGTGCGCATGGTGCCGTCGGGGTTTTCGTATTGTTTCAGCTCGTCGAAGCGCAGTTGCATGTGCCACCACTGGCTGAAGTTCTGTGCCGGGTTGAGGCCGCCCCGGGCGTCGTAGCCCACACCGCTGCGGCCCAGCGTGCGGGTGTTGACGTAATTGATGCCGACGTTCGCCGAGAATTTTTTACTCATGTCGAGCGTGCCGTTGAAACCCAGGGAATTGCGCTCCTGGTGGGAGTTGGGGTAAATGCCCTTTTGGTCGTAGCGGTTGTAGGAAAGCCGGAAGGTGGAATGTTCGCCGCCGCCTTCGAAAGAGATGTTTTGGTTGCTGGTGACGCCGGTTTCAAAAAACTTGCGCGGGTCGTCGCCGGCTTCCCAGAGAATGGAACGGCCGAAGTTTTGGGTGTCCCATTCGTCCCAGGAGTTCCAGTTGCGGTAGTAGAGGTTAGGCTGGTTCTGACCGAAGCCGTTGGGGAAGGCGTAGCCGCTGTTGGCCAGGTGTTCGAAATGCTGGTCGGTGGAAGTGGCAAAACGCGTGCCGTTGCTTTCGTCGACGCCGTATACGGGTGTCAGGTCAAAGGAAGTATAAACGCCCAGCGTGTCGCCGTTCGAACCGAGTTCAATGTACGGCACTTTGTAAAAACCCGAATTGTCGTTGTAGCCGTATGGCAGCAAGTCCACGCCGCCGCCGTATTTGAACTGGTACTTGGGCAGTACGGAAATTTGTTCAAAAGTGAGGCTGCTGTTGACGGTGACGCCGATGCCCTTGCGCGCCTTACCGCCTTTTTTGGTCGTGATCATAATGACCCCGTTGGCGCCCCGCGATCCGTACAGCGCGGCGGCGGCCTGGCCTTTCAGCACGCTGATGGTTTCGATGTCCGAAGGGTTGAGGTCCTGGATGGAGTTGCCGTAATCAAACTGACTGTCTTCCAAAGCGCCGTAAGCGCCGAGGGTTTGAGCAAAGTTGGTAAAATTGGAGTTGTCCATCGGCACGCCGTCCACCACGAACAGGGGTTGGTTGTTGCCGCTGATGGAACGCAGGCCCCGGATGGTGACGCGGGCCGAGGAGCCGAGGTTCCCGCTCGAACCGATGACCGTCACACCCGCCGCGCGTCCGGCGAGTTGGTTCACTATGTTGGCGTCGCGCACTTTACTCACGTCGGCGCCGTCCACCTGGGCCACGGCGTAGCCCAGCGATTTTTCGGAGCGGGTGATGCCGAGCGCGGTCACCACCGTTTCGCGGAGGGTGACGCCCTCTTCGAGCGTGATCTCGACGTCGCGCATGCCGGCCGTAACGGCCACTTCACGGCTGCCGAAGCCGGTGTAACTGACGATCAGCGTCTGGTTGCCGGGCGGCAGATTGAGGGTGAAGACGCCGGCGTTGTCGGCCACGGCGCCGATGTTGGTGTTTTTGACCAGCACGGTGGCGCCCACGAGGGGCGCGCCGTCGCTGCCGGTCACGGTACCCCGCAGGGAATTCTGACTCCACAGGCAGAACCCATGCAAGAGGGTAAGCAGGAGGAACATACCTTTTTTGAGCATAACGAGCAGATTTTGGTGAACTAAAAAGGTTTATATGTCGATTAATTGAATTGACAGATGAGGGGCGACACGAAAGCAGAGAAAACCTCCGCGGGAGATAAAAACTGCGCTACAGGCAATGCTCCGCCCTTCCGGGCGCAGCACTGTGCCCCCGGCAAACCGGATACTCGCCGGATAAATACCCAAGATCCCGCCCGGTGTATTTATACCGCGACAGGCCGTTTCGTTATCATCAACAGCTTGTGGATTATTGGTAACAGGGATTAGCGCCTGAATATCAGCGTGCAGAACACGACAGGAAAAATGAGCGTGGTAATAAGCCTTGCGCTTATTTGCAGGTTTGTGTCGTAATTTGCGTGGGAAGCGTGTTGGAGGGATCGGATTAGGGGTGGTGATTGGCCGCTTAAAAATACGGTATTTTTGTTTATGCAAAACAAAAATGCCGAAATTTCAGCGGGAAGCGCTATTTTTTTGGGCCGGGAGGGCGGCGGCGAGAAGGAGCAGGACCGGAAGCAAGACAAAGGTTTTCATATGTTCCGCATTTGAAGTTGTAAGGTTCGACTTTAGGTTATTGGTTTTTAAGGTGAAAATGTCGTAATTTTGTCCAAAACCGGAAATATATGGCCAGAGACACCTATCACGATGCTGTCCGGCGGGCATTGGAAAAAGAGGGTTGGACGATTACGGATGAACAGTACTATCTTGCAGTTGGCGAGGCAGAATTAGCAATCATTGTGTTATGGATAAAATAGCTGTATATCAAAAAATTATCGTAAGTCTTCTTAATGAAATTGCCGCCAGGCCTTACGGCAATGCGCCTGAAATTGAGCAACAAGTTATTGCCGATCTTCAACGCAATCATTTTCAACTGATCAATGTCGGATGGCATCGCGGACGATTTACTTTCAGCCCGCTCCTCCACTTCGACATTCGCGACGGCAAAATATGGGTTCAACACAACGACACCGAAATCGAGATCGGCGACGAGTTGGTTGCCCGCGGCGTGGATCACAAAGACGTGGTTTTTGGGTTTATCCCGGAAAACGAACGCTCGCTGGTGAAGATCGCCATTGCCTGAAGCTTGTTGGAC